>NZ_JBSFJF010000042.1:0-70777 GCF_053597915.1 Streptomyces sp. NPDC001219
TTCTCGCCGGTCAGGTCGTTCATCAGGGCCGCGTTGACGCCCAGCAGCGAGGGCTGGCCGTGCGTGTAGACCTTGCCGCGCTCGGCGGGCAGCAGGCCGGCCACCGCCTTGAGCAGCGTCGACTTGCCCGAACCGTTGGACCCGATCAGACCGATCGACTCACCCCGGTACGCCGTGAACGACACGCCCTTGACCGCGTGCACCTCGCGTACGCCCGCGGTGGGCTTGCGGCGGACGATGCGGTTGAGGGCCGCGGTGGCGCTGCCCTTGCCCGCGCCGGTGCCGTAGACCCGGTAGACGATGTGCAGATCGTCCGCGATCACCGTCGGGACGCGGTCCCCGGCCTGCCGGGCGCCGTTGTTGTGCTCAGCCACGTCCGTACCGCTCCTCAGCCTTCCAGAAGTACACAAAGCCCACGACGCCCATCACCAGCGCCCAGCCCGCGGCGAACGCCCACACATGGTGCGGCAGTTGTTCCCGAGTGAAGCTGTCGATCAGCGCGAAGCGCATCAGGTCGATGTAGAGGGCGGCCGGATTGATGTCCAGCAGGAACTGGACGACGGCGGGGACGTGCTTGCCCGCGGTGACGGCGCTCATGCTGTACATCACGCCGGAGGCGTACATCCACGTCCGCATGATGAACGGCATCAGCTGCGCCAGGTCCGGGGTCTTGGAGCCCAGCCGCGCCATCACCATCGCCAGGCCCGTGTTGAACAGGAACTGCAGTACCAGAGCCGGCACGACCAGCAGCCACGACCAGGTCGGCAGCTGTCCGGAGGCCAGCAGGATGGCGGCGAGTACGCCCATGGACATCAGCAGCTGCTGGAGCTGCATCAGACAGAACGAGATCGGCAGGCAGGCGCGCGGGAAGTGCAGCGCCCGCACCAGGCCGAGGTTCCCCGAGATCGCCCGCGTACCGGCCATCACCGAGCTCTGGGTGAAGGTGAAGACGAAGACGCCGGTCACCAGGAACGGGATGTAGTCCTCCACATCGCTTCTGGTGCCGATCAGCAGACCGAAGATCAAGTAGTAGACCAGCGCGTTGAGCAGCGGGGTCACCACCTGCCACAGCTGGCCCAGCTTCGCCTGGCTGTACTGCGCGGTGAGCTTGGCGCCGGCGAAGGACGCGACGAAGCTCCGCCGCTGCCACAGCCGGCGGACGTACTCGGGCAGCGAGGGGCGGGCGCCGCTCACCGTGAGGCCGTGACGCTCGGCCAGCGCGCGCAGCTCGGGGTCGGGTGAGGTGCCGGGGGCGGACGCCCGGGCGGGCGCCGGGGCCGGGGGCGTGAGGGTCTGGGGCATGGGGCCGCTTTCGCTTGCGGACGGGGGCGGCGGAACGGGGTGTGGCGACGGGACGGGCCCGTATCGTCGTGACGCTGACACTAAAGGGAGCTCGCGTCGAAACGCAACCGTAGCGTCGTGACGGTAGGGTCATGCCATGGCACACAAGGGCAGCGGGAGCGAACCCGCGGCGGCACGCCGGGCCCCGGCGGGCGCCGCCGTACTGCGGGAGGACAAGACCGAGGCGATCCGCGCCGCGGTCTTCGAGGAGCTGGCCGCGGTGGGCTTCGCGCGGATGTCGATCGAGGGCATCGCGCGGCGCGCGGGCGTCGGCAAGACCGCCGTCTACCGGCGGTGGCGCTCCAAGCTGCACCTCGTCCTGGACGTGGTCTCGGCGGTGGCGGTGGCGGGCATGCCGGCGCCGGACACCGGGTCGCTCTCCGGCGACGTACGGATGCTGCTGGAGGTCGCCGCGCGTGCGCTGCGGCACCCGATGGCCTCGCAGATCATCCCGGACCTGCTGGCGGAGGCGGCCCGCAGCCCCGAGCTGGCGCAGGCGCTGAAGGCGGCGCTGCACGACAGTCAGGAGGGCGTCGCGGCCGCGGTGGTGGCGCGGGCGGTGGAGCGCGGCGAGCTGCCGCCGGACGTGGACACCCGGCTCGCGCTGGACCTGCTGACCGGGCCGCTGTACTGGCGGCTGCTGGTCGTCCGCGACGAGCTGCCCAAGGGGTACCTCGACGCGCTGTCGGCCTCGGTCGTGGCGGCGCTCGGGGCGGAGTGAGGGCGGGCGGCGGGGTGGGGGCCGGCCGGGGGTGGGAGGGTCCCTAGGGTGGGGGCGAACAGATCCCGTAGGGGGTGCGCGGGCCCCCTTCGGGGCCACAACGTGCCGAGCCGGGGCGGGTATTCCCACTCGGCCCCGGCCCGGCCCCGGCCTCAGCCCGCCCGTTCCACCCCCGCCGCGCCGCCGCCCCCCGAGGTCCCCGTGGCCTCCGCCGCCTGCACCTCGTCGTGGGCCGCCGTCCGCTGCCACGGCAGTTTGAGCAGGCCGGCGGCCGTGGCCGCGGCGCGGGGGGACGGTGCGAGGGTGCGCTGTTCCCGGGGGAGCGGCTGCGGGGTTGTCTCCTGGCCGAGGAAGACGCGGCGGACCACGCGCTCGGCGGCGTGGCCGTCGTCCCACGGGCAGAAGCGGGCGCGGAACGCGGTGCGCAGCGCGGTGGTCCGCTCGTCGTCCCAGCGGCCGCTGCGGAAGACCTCGATCAGCTCGTCCTCGGTGGTGGCGACGGCGCCCGGGGTGTCGCCGGGCAGGCCCGAGAGCAGGTCGAAGGTGACGCCCCGGGAGCGGACGTAGGTGTCCCAGTCGTCGGCGTAGGTGATGATCGGCCGGTCGAGGTTGGCGTAGTCGAACATGATCGACGAATAGTCGGTGACCAGGGCGTCGGCGGCCAGGCACAGTTCCTCGACGGCCGGGTGGCCGGAGACGTCGATCAGCGCACCGCGTTCCTGGAGCTTCTGGAGGCCGGGGTCCCGGTCGTAGAAGTAGTGGGTGCGCACCAGCAGGACGAAGTTCTCGCCCAGCGCGCGGGAGAGCCGCTCCAGGTCGAGCCGCGGGACATAGCCGACCTGGTAGTCGCGCATCGTCGGCGCGTACAGGACGGCCGTCCTGCCGGGGGCGATGCCGAGGCGCTCGCGGAGGTCGAGGACGTCCTGGGCGGTGGCCCGGTAGTACACGTCGTTACGGGGGTAACCGGCGTCCAGCGACGCGAAGTCGCAGGGGTAGACGCGCTCCCACTGCTCGGTGGTGTGCCGGTTGGCGGAGAGCGAGAAGTCCCAGCGGTCGGCGCGGGCCAGCAGCTTGCGGAAGCTCATGCCCTTGGCGGCGGCCGGGTAGCGCTTCTGGTCGGTGCCCATCGACTTCAGCGGGGTGCCGTGGTGGGTCTGGAGGTGGATCTGGCCCTCGCGCTTGACCACGTTGTCGGCGAAGTTGACGTTGTTGACGAGGTACTTGGCGCGGGCCATCACCTCCCAGTAGCGCGGGGAGTTCAGCACCACGTGGTCGATGCCGGCCGGCACCGCGTCGGCGAGCTGCTTCTTGACGACCCAGACGCCGTGCACGTCCGGCGCCAGCTCCCTGGCCTTCTCGTAGACCGCCAGCGGGTTGCAGGACGGCAGCCGGTTCCAGTACGCGGAGTAGACCGCGAGGTTCTCGTCCAGCGGCTGCCGACGCAGCGCCTGGTAGCGCAGGTCCACGGCCTTGCGCTTGGCCTGCCCGACCCGCTTGCCGGCGTGCCTGCGCACCGTGCGCCGCACCTTGCCGACGGCCTTCAGCCCGGCCAGCGCCGGATAGGCGTCCCTGGCCAGCAGCGCGTACTTGCCGCCCGCCACACCCGGCGGGCGGACGAAACCGGCCGGCAGCCGCAGCCGGTAGTCGCGGGCGGCGCGGTGGAAGAACTCGGCCTCGGCGCCGCGCGGCAGCCGGCCGGGCTTGTCCAGGACGGTCAGATAGTGGTCGACCATCTTGCGGAACATGTGCGGGCGCCAGTGCGCCAGACCGGGGTGTGCGTCGAGGTGGTCGAAGACCCGGGCGTACTGGTCGAAGACGTCGAAGTGCCGGCGGCTGGTGGTGCGCAGGATGTTGCCGCCCTGGCGGCGCTGGCGGTAGTGCAGACAGACCCGGTCGAGGACCGCGATCCGCCGCGCGGTGATCAGCGTGCAGAACGTCCAGGGGGCGTCCTCGTAGTAGCCCGCGGGGAAGGTGAAGCCGTGCTCCTCGACGAAGTCGCGGCGGTAGGCCTTGTTCCAGACGATCTGCAGCAGGTCGAGGAGCCGGGGCCGCTCGGCGAGCGGGAAGGAGGGCGCGCCGGACTCGTCGAGCAGCGCGGCGAGGGCGTTGCGGCGGGTGCTGCCGTCCCAGTACGTCCGGGCGTAGTCGAAGACCAGGATCTCGGGGCTGCCGGTGGCGGCCAGCCGTGCGGCGAGGGCGCCGAGCGCGCCGGGTACCAGGGTGTCGTCGCTGTCGAGGAAGAGGAGGTAGTCGCCGCGGGCCCGGGCGAGGCCGGCGTTGCGGGCGGGGCCCAGGCCGGTGTTCTCCGGGAGGTGGAGGACCCGCACCCGGCCGTCGAGGGCGGCGTACTCGTCGAGGATGGCGCCGCTGCGGTCGGGTGAGCAGTCGTCGACGGCGATCAGCTCGAAGTCGGTGAACTCCTGCGCCAGCACCGAGTCCAGGCACTCGCGCAGGAACCCCTGCACCTTGAACACGGGCACGATGACGCTGAAGCGGGGTCCGGCGGCGGAGCCTCTCTCGGACATGCGGTGCTACTCCTCGTGACGAGTTGAGTACAGAACGCGTAAAAGGCCCAAAGGGGTCTCCTGCGGTGTCAGATTTCTGACTACTGTTCACCCGAAAAGGTTGTTGTCCGTTACCTGAAATTTCTGTACCGCTTGTCGGGGATGCCGCGCTGTTGCCCCTCGCCGGGCCGGCGCCTTGCCGGGCGGCCCCCGCCGGGCCGGGCCCGGGGAACCTCCAGGAGCCGGACCGCCTCTAGTGGGGTGGCGGGCATCGGAGCCACCGGCGGTCCTCCACGGTCGGCGCACGCGCGGCCCGCGTTGTATGTCTTGACAGTCCCCCTGCCCTGCCGCGACGCCGGGCCCATCGGGGACAGACGAGAGAACGGAGCGCACCGTGCCCGTCCCCGACGACCCCGCGGCCACGGCCGCCGCCGGACCGGACGCCCCGGCGCCGACCGTGTCGGTCATCGTGCCGGTGCACAACACCCGCCGCTACCTCGACCGCTGCCTCGGCTCGGTCTTCGCCCAGACCCTCGACCGGCGCCACATCGAGGTGATAGCCGTCGACGACGGCTCCACCGACGGCAGCGCCGAATGGCTGGCCGAACAGGCCCGCCGCAACCCCCGGCTGACGGTGCTGCACCAGGAGGCCTCCGGTGGCGCGGGCAAACCCCGCAACGCCGGACTCGCCCGCGCCACCGGCGACTACGTCTTCTTCCTCGACTCCGACGACCGCCTCGACCCCCAGGCGCTCTTCTGGCTCACCCGGACGGCCCAGAAGTGCGGCTCGGACATCGTCTACGGCCGGATCGCCGGCGCCGACGGCCGCGCCGCCCCCGTCGACCTGCGCACCACCAGCGAGCGGGTCTCCGTCTTCGACTCCCCGGTCTACTGGTCCCTCGCCGCCTACAAGCTCTTCCGCCGCTCCTTCGTCGAACGCCACCGGCTGCGCTTCGTCGAGGGCCGGCTGCTCGCCGAGGACCTGCCGTTCGGCATCACCGCCCTGCTGCGCGCCGACGTCGTCTCCGTCTTCGCCGAACGCACCTGCTACTACCTGCACGGACGCGAGGACAACAGCAACGCCAGCCGCCAGGACACCGACTGGTGCGACTACCTCCGCTACATCGGCACCGTCCTCGACGGCGTCGCCGCCGCGGTCCCGCCCGGCGCCAACCGCGACACCCTGATGGTCCGGCACTTCCACGGCGAGATACTCATGCCCTTCGGGGCCCCCTACCTCGCCCGCGACCCGGCCGGCCGCACCGCGATGGCCGACGCCGCGCGCCCCCTCGTGGAGCGCTACCTCACCGACCGGGTGGCGGCCGCCCTGCCGCCCCGGCTCCGGCTGCGCGCCCACTGCCTGCGCGCCGGGCTCGACGACCAGCTCACCGCCGTCGTCCGCGCCGACACCGAGCACCACCCGGACCCGCCCCACCTCGACGGCGACGGCCGCGTCTACGCCGCCTACCCCTACTTCCGCGACCCGCGGCACGCCCTCCCCGACACCTGCTACGACCTCACCGACCGCGTCGTACTGCGCCAGCGGCTCACCCGGCAGCACTGGGCCGGCGGCGTCCTCCACCTGCGGGGCACCGCCGCCCTCCCCTGGCTCGGCGGCGACAGGGCCGAGATCCTGCTGCGCCGCGACGGCACCACCCACCGGGTCCCCGCCCGGTACGCGGACGGCGCCTGGCAGGCCGCCGTCGACCCGGCGACCGCAGCGGACGGCGGACCGCTCACCGACGGCGTCTGGGGCTTCAAGATCGCGGTCACCGCGCACGGCACCGGCGCCGCCGCCGGGCAGACCCTCCGCCGCGAGGCCTGGCTGGTCCCGGAGAGCGCACCGGACGACCCCGGCGAAGCCGACGCCTTCGCACCCCGCATCACCGGCCGGGGCCCCGCCGGCCCGGCCGTCGCCGCCCTCTTCCGCTCCCGGCCGCACGGCCACCTGCACCTCGACCTGGACCGCCACGGGGCCCGCCGCCCCCTCGGCGACGACCTGCGCGGCACCGCCGACCGCACCCGCTCCGGCCGGGCCGCCCTCGCCGCGCGGCTCACCCTCCCCGGCTGCCCCGTGGACGCCGAACTGCGGCTGCTCCTCCACGACGGGACCCGCACCGTGGCGCTGCGCACCACCGTCGAGCGGGCCGCCGGCGACCGCTACACCGTGCGCGCCCTGCTGCGCAGCGGCCCCCCGGGCACCTGGCGGGTGGCGCTGCGGGTGACCGCGGGGCCGTTCCGCCGCGAACTGCCGGTCCGCGCGGCGCACCCCGGCGACGGCGGGCACACGCCCCTGACCCTCACCGTGCCGGACCGCTCCCCGGCGGACCTGCTGCGCCGGGCGCGCCGCCGACCCCCGCCCGCACGCCCCCGCACCGCCCGGCGCCCCGGCCCGTGAGCCCCTTTCGGCGACAGCCGAATGCCGTTGCCCGCCCCGTCCCGCTGCAACAGGCTGACCCACGGCACCGGCCACCGGTGCACCCGCGGGAGAGGACCTCCCGGGGCCGTATGACAGGGGGAACACTCATGTCCGTACTCAAGCGCGCCGGCCTGGCCGCCGCGGCCGTCGCGGCACTGCTCGTCCCGGCCGGCATGGTCGTCGGCACCGCCGGACCCGCCGCGGCCAAGGCCGCCACCACCCAGGGATGCCCCTACGGCGCGGTCTGCATCTACCCGCAGAACGCCGGCTGGAACGGCGGCCACCCGTCGCACTTCTACTACAGCTACGGGGCCCACAACCTCAGCAACATGGTCGGCGTGCACCGCATCTACAACAACCAGTCCGGCGGCGCGACCATGCGGACCTGCACCGGCTACAACGGCACCGGATGCCAGGGCTACCTGCCGGCCAACAACTACATCGACAAGAACATGACGCCGATCAACTCGATCACCCTCCAGCCGTAGGCGCGCGGCACCGGCGAGACCACCGGGGCCGGGCCTCCACGGGGAGGCCCGGCCCCCGCACACCGTGCGGCGGACGGCACGCGGGCGCACCCTGGTAGCAGCGGCTCCGGAGGTGAAGCGTCATGTTGCAGACCGCTGTCGGATGGCATGTCGAGCTGGAATTCGAGGAGGACACCCACCGCACTCGCGCCGCCGCCCTGGTACGGCTGCCCGACGGGACCGAGATGCGGTCCCACGGCTACGCCAGCCGTCACCCCGTCGACGCCAACCAGCCGCGCGTCGGCGAAGAGGTGGCGGGCGGCCGGGCACTCAACGAACTCGCGATGAAGCTGCTCACCAAGGCACACGACGAGATCGACGCGGCGTCCGGCCGGACCTCACACCCGCTGGCCTGACCGGACACCCGCCCCGCGGGTCAGCCCCGCGACCGGTGGTACTGCCAGCCCGCCCACGCCGAGGTGATCATGTCGCGGACGTCGTGGCGGGCCTTCCAGCCCAGCTCGTCGGCGATCCGGTCGGCGGCCGCCACCACCCGGGCCGGGTCACCGGCCCGGCGCGGCGTGACCTCGGCGGTGACGTCCGTGTGCCCGGTGACCGAGGTGATCAGCTCGATCATCTCCCGCACCGAAACGCCCTCACCGCGCCCGATGTTCAGCGTCAGATCCCGCACCGGGCCCGGCTCGGCGAGCCGGCGGGCCGCCGCCACATGCGCCTCGGCGAGATCGGCGACATGGATGTAGTCGCGGATGCAGGTGCCGTCCGGGGTGTCGTAGTCGTCGCCGAAGATGCGCGGCGCCTCGCCCGCGGTGAGCCGCTCGAAGACCATCGGCACGATGTTGAAGACACCGGTGTCGGCCAGCTCCGGCGTGGCCGCCCCCGCGACGTTGAAGTAGCGCAGACAGGCGGTGCTGATGCCGTGCGCCCGGCCCGCCGCACGCACCATCCACTCACCGGCCAGCTTGGTCTCGCCGTACGGGTTGATCGGGGTGCACGGGGTGTCCTCGGTGACCAGATCGACATCCGGCATGCCGTAGACGGCCGCCGACGACGAGAAGACCAGCCGGCCCACGCCGCCCGCTGCCATCGCCTCCAGCAGCGTCTGCAGACCGTGCACGTTCTCCCGGTAGTACAGCAGCGGCATCTCCACGGACTCACCGACCTGCTTCTTGGCGGCGAGGTGGATGACGTCGGTGACGCCGTGCTCGGCGAGGACCGTGTCGAGCAGCGCACGGTCCAGGGTGGAGCCGACGACCAGCGGGACGTCCTCGGGGACCCGGGCGCGCACGCCCGACGTCACGTCGTCGAGCACGACGACCGTCTCGCCCGCCTGGCGCAGGGCCCGTACGACATGGGAGCCGATGTAGCCGGCACCACCCGTGATCAAGTAAGACATAGCGCCATCCTAGGCTCGGGGACAGAAGTGCGGGGGAGGGGCACGGGAGTCAGCTGCGCAGCCGCCGGGCGGCGATCCGCCACACACTGCGCAGACCCGACGCGACCCGCAGCGACAGCGCCCCGCCCGTCGTCGCATACGGCTGCACCAGCAGCAGGACATGGCGGCGGCTGGGCAGCACCCGGCGGCGCAGCCCCGGCCCGATGGCCCGCAGCGCCGCCCGGAACCCCGCCCCGTCCGCGCAGCTGACCTGCGCCATCAGATCCCAGGGCTCGGGGTCGGCCCGGTCGTGGCCGTCCCCCTCGACCAGCGCCCCGAGATCCAGCACGATCTCCGCGGTCCAGCAGGCCTCCGCGCCGCCCGGGCCCGGGGCCGGGGTCAGCGCCGCGGTGTGGACCGGGCCGCGCCGGTCGTCCCGGCGGCGCCGCAGCTCGATGTCGATGCTCACCGGCCCCGCCGCGGCCAGCCGCCCGTACAGGTCGTGCACCCGCAGCCGCAGCACCCCGGGACTGCTGACCGCCGGCTCCGCGTCTATGGTCACCGGCAGCCGGTGCATCGGCTTGGTGCCGATCGCGTCCAGCTCCACCTCCGGCAGGTCCCCGGACCACACCGCGCGCCCGCCGGACTCCGCGTACGGCGGCAGCAGCCGCCCCGGCCGGGCCGCCAGCTGCGTCAGCCGCCCCAGGTCCCGCGGCGCCGGCGAGGCCAGCACCACCCGGGCCAGCCAGCGCGCCGGGGCCCGCGCGGCCCGCAGATCCGGCTCCTCGAAACCCGCCAGATACTCCCGGGTCAGCCGCCACCACTCGGCCCGGTAGTCGGCGCCACGGGTGTGCAGCTCACGGACGTACATCCGCAGATCGTGGTCGAGGAACTTGGTCCGCGCGGCGTGCGCCAGCGCCGGCTGCCCGGCCTCCTGGAAGATCCGCACACTGGCCCGGTGCGCCGCGATCCGCGCCTGCCAGTTGGCGACGTCCGTGCGGTCCAGCGAAATCGACTGCCGGGCGGCCGAACGGCGCACATGCCACACGTACACCCGGTCGGGAAGGGTCACGATCCGCGGCCCCGCGGCCAGCACCCGCGCGGTGAAAACGAAATCCTCATAGGTGAAGCGGCCCTCGGGAAACGCGATGGCGTGCTTGTCCAGGAAATCCCGCTCATAAAGCTTGTTGACGCACAGCGTGTCCCGCACCAGCTGGGGGCTGGCCTCCGGCGACACGTGCACCGCCGGCTCCCGGTAGAGCGCCGGCTGCCAGGGCACATCGCGGTGCGCGGGCAGCTCCCGGCGCACACACGCCCCGGCCACGACCGGCGCGTCGTGCTCCAGCGCCGCGGCCAGCAGCGCACGGGCCGCGCCCGGCGGCAGCACGTCGTCACTGTCGAGGAACATCACGAACCGCCCGGTGGCGGCGCGCAGCCCGTCATTGCGGGGCGTGCCGCAGCCCCCGCTGTTCTCGTCACGGTGGAGGACCCGGAGCCGCGGTTCGGTACGGGCCAGGGCGTCCAGGGCGGCGCCGGTGCCGTCGGTGGAGGCGTCGTTCACCGCGATCACTTCGGTGACCGTTTCGCCGGGGCTCCCCTGCGCCAGTGCGGAACGCACCGCGTCGCCGACGTGGCCGACATCGTTGAAAGCGATGACCACGATGCTGACCTGCGCGGATGGCGTGATGGTGGGCCCCGCCAGCGGCTCAAGGGCTTCTTTCACAGTCACTGAAATCTACATTTCGTGTCGACAGCATCTCTTGGCGCGAGAGGGAATTCCGAACCCATTTCCGATGATTCAGAGGGTGAAATCCGTCGCGCGGTTGCACCCGCCGCTCCGCTTTTCCGCCCACTTGCCGTCTTCTTACCGGGCGGGAGCCGGGCTTGGGGTGTGCCGGGCCCGTGAGGGCGCCTGCACATGCTGTAACGACGCGAACGCCGCGGGATGCCGATCCGCACACCACCATCTTGCGGCGGACCGGCCCCGCTCACCGCTCCATCAGATCCGCGACCCGGCCCGCCGCACCACCGTCGTCCCGGTGGCAGAACGCCTCCCGGAAATCCGCGTACGCGTCCGTGCCCGCCGCGGCGATCGCCGGCAAGTCCCCCAGCGCGTCGACCAGTTCACCCGTCGAACCGAGCAGTGGACCCGGCACCCGGGCCTCGAAGTCGAGCGTGAAGCCCCGCAGCGTGTCGCGGTAGTGCGCCAGATCGGGCGTCAGGAAGAGCATCGGCCGGCCCGTGTTGGCGAAGTCGACGGCCAGCGACGAGTAGTCGGTGACCAGCACATCCGCCGCCAGCAGCAGCTCGGTGGCGTCCGGATGGGCCGACACGTCGCGCGCGAACGGCGCATGGTGGGCCGGCAGCCGGTCCGCCACCAGCGGATGCCCCCGCACCAGCAGGACATGGTCATCGGCCAGCTCCCGCCGCGCCAGCTCCAGATCCAGCGGCAGATGCAGCCGGTGGTGCCCCGCGTCGTAGGCCAGATCGTCCCGCGGCGTCGGCGCGTACAGCACCACCCTCCGCCCCGGCTCGATGCCCAGCCGCTCCCGCACCGCCGCCGCGGCCCCCGCCCGGTCCGGCGCGAACAGGGCGTCGGTACGCGGCAGTCCGGTCTCCACCAGCCGCCCGGAGTAGCCCAGCGCCGAGCGCAGCACCGGGGTGCTGTGCGCGTTCGGCGACAGCAGCACGCTCCACTGCCGGCTCACCCGCGGCCGCGGCGCCAGATGGGCCAGCCCCGCGCACAGCGTGCCCGCCAGGTCCGCGCCGATCCGCTTGAGCGGCGTCCCGTGCCAGGTCTGGATGATCCGCTGCCCGCCCCGGCGGGTGAACCACCGCGGCAGATGCGTGTTGGTGACCACCCACCGGCTGTGCGCCAGCGCCCCGTGCCACTCCGCGCTGCCCACCAGCACCGCACGCGCCGTGTCCGGCACCGCCGTCTGCGCGTCGCGCACCGCCCACAGATGCTCCACCTCCATGCCCCGGCGGACCAGCTCCTCGTGCACCGCACGCGGCGAATCCCCGTACGCCCGGCCGCCGAAGCTGCTGTAGAGGACGGTGTCGCGCAGCGGGCGGGAGCGGTGCAGCGGATAGTGCTGCTCGCGCAGCATCCGGCGGCGGTAGGGGCCCCGGTCGGTGGCGGGCAGCGCGGGCCCCGCCACCACGAGCGCCTCGTCCTGCCGGTGCCGGTCCAGGGTGAACGGCTTGCCGCGGACCGTACGGGACGCCGGCAGCCCGTCCAGTGCGGACGGCGCACAGCGCACCGGGGCGTCCAACGGCGAGCCGGGCGCGCCCCGTTCCCGCAGATGCAGCGTCCAGCGGCCCTCGCGCAGCGGCACCGGCCCGGCCGGCGAGGGCAGCGCGCCCAGCGGCAGCGTGCCGTGGAACCGGCCCTCGTCGTGGGTGGTGGGGAAGGCCAGCTCGGCGGCGTGCGTCCGGTGCTTGAGGACCAGCTCGGTGTGGTGCGGCGCGGCGGCCGGCAGCCCGCCGGACAGCAGCAGCGTGCCGTCCGCGCGCCACGCCAGCCGGTCCAGGTACGGCTGCGGGACGCGGTCGTGCAGCACCAGATGCCCGGCCGGGGTCGCGGCCACCACCAGCTCCCGGCCGTGCGGCAGCGGATACGGCACCGGCGTCAGCTCCGGGTCGCAGACGACCGGGCCGCCGCCACCCGGCAGCACCAGCTCCGCCGCCCAGCTCTCGGTGTGCGCGGGCGGCACCGCCCGCGGAGCGCCGTCCCGCGCGGGACGGGCCGCGGCGAGCGCGTCGAGCCGCACCCGGAAGGTGTGCGCGGACGGCGGCGTACCGGGCCCCGCGCCGTCCGCCCCGGGCGGCACCGTCTCCACCGGGAACGACACCACCGTGCCGGTCCCCTGATGGGTCAGCCGCAGCGCGTCCGGCGGCGGGCCCGGCGCGGTGACGGTCAGCTCCAGGTCCCCGGCCGCCGCGGCCCCGTGGCCGGCCAGCCGCCGCACCCCGCGCCCCACCGACAGCCGCAGCCGCCCGCCCGCGTACCAGGGCGTGACCCGCACCCCGTCCTCCGTACCGCCCCCGGCCACCTCATGGGCCCGCGGCGCCGCACCCGAACCGGTGTCGGCGGCGGACAGCGCCCCCGCCCGCACCACCCCCGCCGACGCCAGCAGCACCCCCACCGACCAGTCGCCCTCCTCCCAGCGCCCGCCCCGCCGCAGCCGCGCCGGATCGACCCGCACCTCGAAGCCCGACCAGTCGTAACAGTGCAGCTCCTGACCGGACTCCACGGTCGCCGCCGGCACCGGGACGGTACGCAGCGGCAGCAGGACACGGCGCCGCCCGCACGACAGCACCGCCGTCCTGAGATAGCGGTGCCGGGCCGCGGCGTCCAGATTGCGCAGATAGGCATAGCCGCGCAGCACCAGCACCCCGTCCCGCCACACCGCGTCCGTCACCCGGGCCACGACCGGGAAGTCCGCCCGGTCCAGCCGGGTCACGCCCGGCGGCAGCTCCAGCGGCGGCGTCAGCGGCAGCACCGCCCGCTTGCGCAGCGGCGGCCCCGCCACGGTGAACCCCGCCGGGTTGCGCGCCTCGTGGGTGAGCAGCGCCAGCAGATCCGCCAGCCGCCCGGCACGGATCAGATACCAGCGCATCCGCAACTCCACGGGCAGCGCCGGGAACAGCGCCGGATCGACCCCCGACAGGAAGTCCCGGGCACAGTCCAGGAACGCCGTCCGGCACTCCGGGGCCGCCCCCGGCAGCGCCTCCACCAGATCCAGCAGCCCCTCGGTGAGCTGCGCCCGGTCGTAGTCGCGCCGGCGACCGCGCAGCGCGTCGCGCGCCGGGTCGTCGAGGAAGCGCCGGATGCCGGCCACCGCAGCGAACCGGTCCCGCACCCCCCGGGCGTCGAGCCGCCGGTGCCGGCCGGGCCCCTCCGGCAGCCGCCGGTAACAGACATGCTCGTGCAGCACATCCACCGCGTCGGCCAGGAAGAACGCCGGCAGCGTCACCGCCGCGTCATGGCACCACTCGCCCTCGGGGAACGCGAAGGCGTGCCGGTCCCAGAAGGAGCGCCGGAAGACCTTGTTCCGGGCGACATGGTCGGACAGCAGGGACAGATCCTCGCCGACACGGGTCCGCAGCACGGTCTCGCGGTCCGCCGGATGGTGCGCGGACTGGCTGCGGCCGCCCGCGCCCAGCCGGTACACGTTCCCGGTCGCGAGATCCGACCCGGACCGGTCCAGCAGCCCGACGAGATCCTCGTACGCGCGCGGCAGCAGCACATCCTCGTCGGCATCCAGGAACGCGAGATAGCCGGTGTGCGGATAGGCGTGCCGGGCACCGGTGTTGCGGACCGCGCCACAGCCCGGGTCCGGGCCGTCCCCGCTGTGGTGGACGATCCGGAACCGCGGGTCGCGCGCCGCGAAGCGCCGGGCGAGCGCGGCGGCCGGACCGGCGCCGCCCGCCCCCGGCGGGCCGTCCACCAGCACCACGTCCAGACCGGTCAGCGTCTGGGCCGCGACCGACTCCAGGCACTCCTCCACATTCCGCTCGGACCCCTCGGTGCGATGGACCGGGACGACGACGGTGAGCCGTGGCTTCATACGCGGACCAAGCCTTTCCGGACTGGCGATGCACAAGACCGGTCCGTTCAACTCGCCCACGGCGGCACGGTCACCGGATCTGCGCTGAAAGGGTGAGACCCCTCATCGACAGAGCGTGGTCACGTCATTACGCTCGGTGCGCGAAGTCGGCGCGCCGTAGCGCCGGGCCGCGCCCGATGCCGTAGACCCGTTCCACAGCCCCACGGCGCCCCGCGCGCCGTGTCCCCCAGGGAAGGTGACCGCGTCCGATGCCCGGCCGAACCGACAGCTCCGCCGCCACCGACAGCCCCGACGCCGGGCCGCCCGGCGGCGACGTCCGGACCGCTCGGCCCGCCTCCAGCGCGGGCACCGCCCCGTCCGCCTCCACCGCCCGGCTGCCCGCCGAGCACCGGCGCGGCGGACCGGCACGGCTGCTGCCCGCCCGCGCCCCGTTCCGCCGCCAGCTCCGGCGGATCGGCGGCGGGCGGGTACTGGAGATCGGCTGCGACACCGGCGACACCCTCGCCGGCTGCGCCCCCGGCAGCGTCGGCGTCGACCACGACCCGCAGTCCGTGGCCCGCTGCCGGGAACGCGGACTGACCGCCTACACGGCCGACGCCTTCCTCGCGAGCCCGCACGCCCGGCCCGGCGCCTTCGACGCCCTGCTCACCGCACACGTCCTGGAACACCTCGACGACGAACAGGTCGAAGGACTGCTGCGCGCCTACGTGCCGTACGTACGGCCCGGCGGCGGCGTCCTGCTGATCACCGCCCAGGAAGCCGGACACCGGGCCGGCCCCACCCCCGTGCGCTTCACCGACTTCCCGCTGCTGCGCGCCTTCGCCGAATCCGCCGGCCTCGCCGTCCGGCGCACCTACTCCCACCCGCTGCCCCGCCCGGCCGGGATGCTGCTGCGCCGCAACGTGTTCGTCCTGGTCGGGCAGGTACCGCGGTAGCAGGGGCCGGTACACAGGGGCCGGGGCGGCTCCGCCCCGCACCCGGCCCCTGCGCGCGCGGCGCGGTCAGCGGGTACCGGCGCGCTTCCGGGCGTTCCTGACGGCCCGGGTGACCACCGGCGGCAGCACCTCCAGCGCCACCCGGCGCAGCGCCGTACGGGCCGGGAGCGACGGGCGCGGACCCGGACGCCCCGCCGGGGCCCGCGCCGCCGTCCGCTGCGGGGCGCGGCCGCCCGCCGGCCGGTGCCGGGACACCGGATGGGCGGGCTCCGCCGCCCCCTTGGCACTCAGCCGGACCAGCGGCGCGCCATTGACCTCCTGCACCTCGTGCCAGATGTCGCCGCGCGCCGTGATCCAGTCGACCAGCGCCCGCTGCAGCGGCCCCGGATCACCCCAGGTCCCGTAGAACTTGGTGCCGGTGACACAGACCGGGCGCAGCCCCTCGTCCGTGACCGCCTGCCAGGTGGCGGCGGCCACCCCCGGACAGTGCTCGGCACGGTAGTCGTCCAGCACCACCACACCGTGCTCCGTCAGCAGCCTGCGCACCGCCAGGATGTCGCCGTGCACATGCGCGTACAGATGCGAGGCGTCGATATGCGCGAAGCGCACCGAACCCTCCTCGACATGGTCACCGACGAGCGAGCTGAGACCCTGCACGATGGTCGGCAACTCCTCATGAAACGCCAGGTAGTTCGCCTCGAAGGCCCGGCGCGTCAGGGTCGCGTAGGACTTCCTCATCTCCTGCGAGTTCGAGGCGTCCCCGGCCGGTGAGTCGAAGAGGTCACAGACCGTGAAACGCTCACCGGCCCGCCGCCGCGCACCGAGGAAGATGGCGCTCTTGCCCATGTACGCGCCCAGTTCGAGCAGGTCACCCGGCTCCGCACGGTCTTGCTGATGGCGCAGGAACCAGTCGAAGAGCAGCTGGTCCGCGGTGAAGAACCAGCCCTTGACCTCGGACAGCCGGGTGGGGCGCGGGAGTTGATCGGCACGGTGGTCTGCGATGGGGGCAGTCATGTGCGGTCCGTCTCCAGAGGGTCGGGAACGTGGGGCATAGGACGACGCGTGCGTGGGGGGAGGTGGGAGGTGCGGTATGTGCCGGCGCTGCCGCCGTGGATGTACGGGGAAAACCGTGAACGGCTGTGCTGGGTGATGCCTGCTGTGCTGTGCTGCGTCGCTGTCTGCTGTTGTGCGTCTCCGCGGCTGTGGGCGCGCCCGGCGCCGCGGCCGCCGCGCAGGGGCGCCCGGCAGGACCGGGGCACCACGCCTCCGTCCACGGGACGGCGCCGCGCGGGCCGCCGCCATGGGACGGCCCCGTCGCACCGTGCGCCGCACGGCGGTGACGGCATCGTAGGCGCAGCAAAGTGAACGGGAGATGGCGCGGAACCCCGGCCGGACCGGGCCCGGCGTGCAGATCACTTCACCGCGCCGGCCATCACCCCCGACACGAACCGGCGCTGGAAAGCGAAGAAGACGATCAGCGGCACCACCATCGACAGAAACGCGCCGGGCGCCAGCACATCGATGTTGTTGCCGAACTGCCGCACCTCCTGCTGGAGGGCGACGGTCACCGGCGGATGGCCGCTGTCCGCGAAGATCAGCGCGACCAGCATGTCGTTCCACACCCACAGGAACTGGAAGATCGCCAGCGAGGCGATCGCCGGACCCCCCAGCGGCAGCACCACCCGGGTGAACAGCCGCAGCTCACCCGCCCCGTCCAGCCGCGCCGCCTCCAGCAGCTCCCGCGGGATCTCGGCGAAGAAGTTCCGCAGCAGGAACACCGCGAACGGCAGCCCGAACGCCGTGTGGAACAGCACCACCCCGGCCGTCGTCTCGAACAGCCCCACCGCGCCGAACAGCTTGGCCACCGGGATCAGCGCCACCTGCACCG
Organism: Streptomyces sp. NPDC001219; assembly: GCF_053597915.1. Taxonomy (NCBI): domain Bacteria; kingdom Bacillati; phylum Actinomycetota; class Actinomycetes; order Kitasatosporales; family Streptomycetaceae; genus Streptomyces; species Streptomyces sp. NPDC001219. The sequence continues at coordinate 17,242 of NZ_JBSFJF010000042.1, forward strand.
GCACCACCAGCAGCCCCACCACCACCAGGAACCAGCCGTCCCGCCCGGGAAACTCCATCCAGGCGAACGCGTAACCCGCCAGCGAGCCGATCACCACCACCAGCACCGTCGCCGGCACCGTGATCGCCGCCGTGGTCAGCAGCGACCCCATCACCTTGTCGTCCGACAGCAGCTGGCTGTAGTTGTCCCAGGTGATCTCCGCCGGCCGGCGGAAGACCTGCCACCACCCGGACCCGGCGATCCGCTCAGGGCTGCGCAACGACGACAGCAGCAGCCCCACCGACGGCATCAGCCAGAACAGCGCCACCACCACCAGGAAGACCCGCACCGCACCGCCGCCGGTCCGCGCCGCGATCCGCGCGACGAGCCGCCGCCGCGCCCGTACGCCACCGGCGGCGCCGCCGCGCCCGCCCGGTACGGCACCGTCCACCGTCGTCATCGGCGACGCTCCCTCCGTAGGCGCCGGAGATTCACGTACATCACCGGCAGCACCAGCAGCAGCAGGAACACGGCGATCGCACTGCCCAGCCCCTCGTCGACATCCGTGCCGAACGACGACTGGAAGAGCTGCAGCGCCAGCACGTTCGCGGACCGCAGGCTGGAGCCCGGCGCGATGACGTACACCAGATCGAAGATCTTCAACACATTGATCATGAGCGTGACCAGCACCACGGCCAGCACCGGAGCCAGCAGCGGCACCGTGATCCGGCGGAACACCTGCCACTCGCCCGCGCCGTCCACCCGCGCCGCCTCCAGCAGCTCCCGCGGCACCCCCGCCAGCCCCGCCGCGATCAGCACCATCGCGAAACCGGCCCACATCCACACGTAGGAGCCGATGATTGCCGGAGTGACCAGCGCCGGACCGAGCCAGTCGACACCGCGGTACGCCTCGGCGAAGTTGGCCGCGGGCAGCCGCAGCCGGGCCCCGTCCGCCGCGTCCGCGGGCAGCGAGAACCCGCCGTCGGCCGCCGTCGTGGCCGACGCGACCACCCGGCCGCCCCGGACCGCCTCGACCCGCAGACCGGCCAGCGCCCTCTCGCCACCGTCGATCACACCCGGCCGGCCCCCGCCGCCCCGGGTGAAGTCCAGCCACACCGTGCCGGTGACCCGGTCCGGCCGCGGCCGGGCGGCGACGGCCGGCCGCGCCCCGCGCAGATCGCCCGGCTGGACGGCGACCAGCGGCAACAGCACCGGCGACCCCGCCCGGACCGCCGAGCCGGTGGTGAACGCACCGCCCCCGGACGCCTTCAGATCCGCCCGCGGCCGCGGCCTGGCGCCGGGGAACGGCGCCGGACCGGCGAAGGTGTCATGCACCCCCACCCACACCGCGTTCGCCACCCCGCGCTCCGGGGCCTGGTCGTAGACCAGCCGGAAGATGATCCCGGCCGCCAGCATCGAGATCGCCATCGGCATGAACACGATCAGCTTGAACGCGGTACCCCAGCGGACCCGCTCGGTCAGCACCGCGAAGATCAGCCCCAGCACGGTCGAGACCGTCGGCGCCACCACCACCCAGACGACGTTGTTCCGCAGCGCCGTACGGATGCCCTCGTCGGAGAAGAGCGCACCGTAGTTGTCCAGCCCCACGAAGCCGTCCCCGGACGCGTCGAACAGACTGCGGCCCACGGAGAACACCACCGGATAGCCGACCAGCGCACCGAGCAGCACCAGCGCCGGCAACAGGAACACCGCGGCCCGCCAGGGGTGGCGGCGGCCCCGGCCGGGCGGGCGGCTGAGGCCGGGCGGGCGGCCGCGGCCCGGCGCCTGCCGGCGGCCCGGCACTCGCCCACGGCCCGTTACCCGCCCGTGGCCCGTACCGCCGCCCCCGGAACCTCGGCGCCGTCCGCTCGCTGTCCCGCCGGCCCGTACCTCGCTCATCGTGACGATCCCCCGGTCCCCGATCCGGCCCCAGTCCCAGCCCCGGTCCCGCCGCCGTTGCCGTCGGCGTCAGCGCCCGAACGACGCGGCGGCGTCCTTCTCCAGCCGCGCCTGCGCCCCCGCGACATCCTTCGGGTGCTTCAGGAAGTCCTGCAGGTCCTTCCACTCGCCCTGGCCCGGCTTGCCGCCGAACGAGGCGGGCGCCTGGTCGGACATGTCGAAACGGAAGTCGTCACCCGCCGCGACCAGCGCCCCGGCGATCTCCCGCAGCACCCCGTCGGCGTACGCCGCCCGGTCCAGCTCCTTGTTCGGCGACAGGAACCCGCCGGCCTGCGCCCAGATCTTCGCGGCATCCGTCGACGCCAGGAACGCCAGCAACGCCTGCGCCGCCCTGCCGTCCTTGAGCGCCACCGCCACATCGCCACCGGTCACCACCGGCGACCTGGCCCCCACCGCCGGGAACGGGAACACCTTGGCGTCCGTACCGACCCTGGCCTTGGTCTGGGCGATATTGGCGGCCGCGAAGTCCGCCGACGAGACCATCGCCGCCTTCGGGGCGTCACCGCCACTGAACGTCTGCGTCACCGACGTCGGGAAATCCGTCTGCAGCGCACCGGAGTTCCCGCCCGCGAGCAGATCCTTACGGCCGAAGAGCTGCCCCAGCGTGGTCAACGCCCGCTTGACCGTTGGGTCGGTCCACTTGATCTTGTGCTGGGCCAGCTGGTCGTACTTCTCCGGGCCCGCCTGCGAGAGATAGACGTTCTCGAACCAGTCGGTCAGCGTCCAGCCGTCCGCACCGCCCACCGAGACCGGCTCGACACCCGACTCGGACAGCGTCTGCGCCGCCTTGAGGAACTCCCGCCAGCTCTTCGGCTCCCGCACCCCGGCGTCGTCGAACGCCCGGGCGTTGTACCAGACCAGCGACTTGTTGCTGGCCTTGAAGTAGACGCCGTACGGGGTGCCCTTGTGGGCGCCGAGATCCCGCCAGCCCTTCGCGTAGTTCTTGGCCAGCTGCGCCCTGGCCCCCGCCCCGAGCGGCTTCAGCCAGCCCTTCGCCGCGAACTCGTGGAGCACGCCGACCTGTTGCAGCATCGCGACGTCCGGCGGCCCGCCACCGGCGATCTTGGAGCCGACGAAACCGGCCATGTCGTCGCCGCTGGGCACGAAGTCGACCGTGGCGCCGGTGCGCTTCTCGAACTCGTCCAGCACCTTCACGAAGTTCTCCCGCTCGGGCCCCGTCCACACGGCCGTGACCTGAAGCTTCTCCCCCTTGAGCGAGGGCAGCCGCACCGTGGGGGCGGTACTGCCCCCCTTACCGCCCCCTTCACCCTTCGCACCACCACCACTGCCGCCACCACAGGCGGCCAGCGCCAGACCGAGCGCCACCCCCACCGCCACCGAGCCCGCCGCGCGTCCACCCCTACGCCCCGTACGGCCGAGTCCTCTGCGCATCCCCGAAGCCCCCTGTCCCTGCCGCCTGCCCTACCGGTCCCCACCGCGCCGCGCGCCCCTCGCCGCCGTGCCATGCGGTGCGGTTGTCGTGCCATACGGTGCGGTTGCCGCGATACGGCCCGTGCCGCGCAGCGCGGTTGGCCGCGGTTGGTGCGATGCGGCGCCAGATCATCCGTGCCGCGCCCTGCCGCTGTGTCGAGCCGTCGGTGCCGCGCCGTGTCCTTGGTGTCGCGCCGTCGGTGTGATGCGGCGTCGTCCGTGCCGCGCCGTGCCCTTGGTCTCGCGCCGTTCGTTCCGCGCCGGGTAGTGATGCCGCTGCAATGCGGTGCTGCAATGCGGTGCTGCAATGCGTGCTGCGCTGCTCCGTGGTGCGGTGCACTGTGCGGCGTCGTCCCGTACGGCGCGCCGCCGGCGTCATGCGCCGTGCAGTGTCATCCGGTGGTCGGTGTCCTGCGGTGTGCGACAGTCCTACGCCCTGACCACGGGCACCGCAATACCGCCTTCCCCGCCAACCGCCCTTTCGTGACGCGGCTGTTATGGGTGGCACCTACGAGCACGACGCGCACGGGGGCATGCCGCGCCGCCACGACCTGACGCCTGCCGCACAAGCCGCCGGCCCGCCGCAGACACCGCCCGCGCCCCCGGCCGGCCTCACGGCCCGGCCTCCCAGCGCACAGCCTCAGCACGCCCTCACAGAAGCGCGCGGCCTCGTGCCCCAGGCCTCCCAACGCAGCCCCTCAGGGCTCACGCCAACACGGCAGCCCACACCCTCACAGCAACGACGCCCCCGTCACCGCCCCCGAGGACTGCGCGGCCCGCTGCAGTGCGCTGGCGAGCAGGGCCAGGTCGGTCGGGCCGTTGCCCAGTTCGCGCAGCGGGCGCCGGGCGGGTGGGTCGCCCATCCGCTGCCACTCCAGCGGGACGACCGTCGGCCGGAGGGTGGACGTCCGGGGTATCCGCCCGGTGACCCGGCCCGCCTGGAACGGTGTCGAGGAGCCGTCCGCCGCGCGGTACAGCCGTCCGCGGCCCGCGGGGACCGGCTCGGACGGATCGGCGGCTGCGCCCAACTGGACGCGCAGACCGGCCTGTTCGCTGGTGGCGGTCTCCGCCGTGCGGTCCGGATGGCCGGTCGTGGCTATCAGGTGCACCCCGAGCGCGGCCCCGTCCCGGGCCACCGACTCCAGGGCGCGCACCACGGACCCGGCGGCGGGGCGGCCCGTGCTGCCCAGGGCCGGGGCGACCAGTGCGTCGAAGTCGTCGACCAGCACGAACAGTCGGGGCATCGGGACCGTGGGCTCCTGGGGGCTCGCCCCGTCCTCGGCGGGGGCTCCGCCGCGGGCGCGGAGTCGGAGGGTGCCGGTCGTTGACGGGTCTGCCGGTGTGCCGCCTTCCTCCTCCTTGTTACGGCAACGATTACGGAGAGTAATTGGTTCCTGCTCTCCGTAACCTTCGGTCGAGCGCCGGGGTGCGGCGATCCGCGGCGCCGGGAGGTGTTTGCCGCGCCACTCGGCGAACGGGGTGCCGGCGAGTATCTCCGCGCGGCGCTTCAGTTCCGAGGACAGCGCCTGGGCGAACTCCCGCATCCGGACCGGGTCCGAGGCGGCGAGGTACGTCGTGACGTGCGGCAGGTCGGTGCACACCCGCAGCCCCTCGCCGCGCTCGCTGCCGCCGCCGTCCACCAGCACCAGCGACAGCAGGTCCGGGCGGTCGGCGGCGGCGAGCGAGGCGGCCACCGAACGCAGCAGCTCGGTCTTGCCGGTGGCCGCGGTGCCCTCGACGAGGAGGTGTGAGCCGTCGGCGGCGAGGTCGGCGCACAACGGGCCGTGCGGTCCGGCGCCCAGCACCGCCGCTGCGCCGGGCCGGCCGGTGTCCAGGGCGGCGGCCCAACGGGCCATCAGGGACGCCGGGGTGGCGCGGGCCAGCCCCAACTCGTCCAGCAGCCGCGACGCTTCGGGCAGCGGGACGGCCACCCGCGCCATCGCGCCACCGGCCCGGGCCGCCGCGTCGGTCTCCCGCAGCGGCGCCAGCGCCCGCGCGAACCGTTCGGCCCAGGCGCCGGAGACCGCGTCCACCGTCGCGACCGTGCCGTTGGGCCCCGAGCCGGGCTGGACGACGCGCAGCGCGGTGGCGACGTCACCGCTGAGCACCGCGACCGCCCCGCACTCCCCGAAGGCGGGTGACGCCTTCCGGGCGGCTTCGTACGTCGCGGCCAGCGGGAAGGCGGGGGAGGAGGCCGGGGTCTCGGCCAGGCACAGCAGATGGATGCCGGCCGCCGCACCGGCCGTGGCCAGCCGGGCGGTGGTCTCGCGGAGCGCGGAGCCGCCGGGGTCGCCGTCCACGATCACGAGGGTGTACGGGCCCTGGTGGTGGGCCGCGGTGGCGGCGATCTCCGCCCGCTCGGCGTCCGCCCAGCCGGGGCCGAGGGGAGAGTCGTCGAGCCGGCGCACCAGCTCGGAGGTACGGGACCCCGCCTGGTCCGTGTCGTAGGCGAGCAGCAGCCGGCAGTCCTGGCCGCGGTCCGGGCGGACCTGCGGCAGCCAGCCGAGCCAGGACCAGTCCGCCACCCGCTCCTCGGCGGGGCGGGCCCGGTCCGCGCTGATCAGCACGATGTCGAGGGTGCCGGGGGAGTGCAGGGCGGCGAGCTGGGCGAGGGCGGAGCGGGCCAGTCCGGTCAGCCGTGCCCGCGGTCCGGCGAGGCCGAGGGAGCCCGCCCGGCGCAGCTCGACGGTGACCGGCAGTGCGGTCCGGCCGCCGCCGCGCGCGGCGGTGCCCAGCCGGACGGTCAGCGCGTCGGGGTGGTCCGGGCCGCGCTCCCAGAGCCGGGGTCCCGGGCCCAGTGCGGTGAGCAGGATGGCGGCGGCGTCCGGCCAGCGTTCCTCGGCGGCGGGCCCCGCGGGCGCCTCCCTATCGGGGACGTCGTCCGGGGCTTCCGCGTAGGAGGTCAGGGGATCACCGGCGGGTGCGTACTCCGGCGGGCGGAACTCGTCCGCCTGCTCCACGGCGGGCCGGCCGCCGGCCAGCCGCCGTGCCCAGGCTCCGATGCCGCCCCGCCGTCCGCCCTTACGGGGTGCCTCGTCGGCCGGTGCCAGCGCCTGCTGCCCGCCGTGTGTCCGCTGCTGCCCGGAGTCAGGGTGTCCGCCGGCCGGTTCCCGTACGCCGGGCCCCCAGCCGGCGGACGGGGCCGGGCCGTCGGGGGTGCGGTCGTAGACATGGCCGGTGGAGGTGTCCGGGTACGGGGGGCCGGACGGGCGCGGGGCGCCCTCAGGGGCTGCCGCGCCGTATCCGGCCGGGGTGCCGCGCAGGGGGGTGTCGCGGCGGCCGGGCGCGGCCGCCGCCCGTACGGACGGGGGAGCCGCCGCACGGGCGCCGTCCACCCGGTCGTACGCCCCGGCTCCGGCCCCGGTGTACGTCCCGGCTCCCGTGTAGGCGCCGCCGACGGCGGCGGTGGCGCCGTGCGGGCCCGTCGTCCCGTCGCCCCCGTGCTCCTCCGCGCGTCCTGCCGGGGCCGTCGTCCCCGGGGTGATCCGCAGGTGGCCCTCGCCGTCCGGTGTGGTCGGCAGGGCGGGGTCCGGGGCACCGGGCGCGGACTGGAGGCGCAGGGCGGACTCGCCGATGCGCAGCAGGGTGCCGGGCGGCAGGGGGGCGGGCCGTTCGTCGAGGTCGGTGCCGTCCACGACGGTGCCGTTGGTGGAGCGCAGGTCGGCGACGGACACCGAGCCGTCCGGTCCGACGGTCACGGCGCAGTGCAGCCGGGAGACGTCGGGGTCGTCGAGGGGGACGTCGGCGTCGGCGGAGCGGCCGATGCGGATCTGGCCGCCGTGCAGCAGGTGCACGCCGCCGGCGTCGGGGCCGGAGACGACGCGGAGCCGCGCGGAGCCGTGCGGCAGGCCGTGTGCCGGGGCGGGGCCGGGGGTCTGGAGGGAGAGCACCGCGCCGTCGATCAGTGGGGGCTCGCCGATCGCCGCGCGCTGCGGGTCGAGGCGCTCGGTCCCGGCGTACAGGACGACGGGGGCGCTGCCGCCCGAACCGCCGACGTCCGCGCCGGTGCCGGCCACGGAGGCGGCGAGCGAGCCGGCCACCGCCGCCAGCGCGGTCCCGGCCGGGGCCGTCACCAGCACATCGCAGGCCCGTGTGGGGTGGCCGCTGCGCGGCCCGAGGACGGTCAGCCGGATCTGCATCGCCGTCAACGGTCCCTTCTGCCGGGATCGGCGGGGCCCGCTCGCTCCCCCCACCACACCCGAGCACGTCGGCACGTACAAGTCCCAAGCGCACGCCGCGACAAGGACCGCGCGCCCCCACCGCATCGTGCTGGGTGCATCCTCGCACCTGCCACTGACACCGCGCCCGCCGACCGCCGTTCCGTGATCTTGATTGGTCTTCTAAGGGCGAAAAAGTGCCTGCTTGCGTGCCGTGCCCGGCCGGATTTCGACCGCCGTGGTCAGCTCGGAAGGTCTCCGGCGGGAGCGCGCGGGCGCGGCCCCGCACCGTCCCGGCGGGGCAGGCAACCATCCGTCCCGAACCCGCGTCTTTCCCACAAGCCCGCACTGGGCCGCCGGAACCGAAAAGCTTGTGCGACGGCACTACAGTGGGTCGGACGGACCGCGCCGAGTCGATCAGCTGACCGGGCGGGCCGGGCCAGGGAACCATCACGACCAGGGAGCGCATGACGTGCGGCCGGTAGGCAGCAAGTACCTGCTCGAGGAGCCGCTGGGACGCGGTGCCACGGGCACCGTCTGGCGTGCCCGCCAGCGGGAGACGGCGGGCGCCGAGGCCGCCGTGGCAGGAGAGCCCGGTGAGACGGTCGCGATCAAGGTCCTCAAGGAGGAGCTGGCGCACGACGCGGACGTGGTGATGCGCTTCCTGCGGGAGCGCTCCGTCCTGCTGCGGCTCACCCACCCGAACATCGTCCGTACCCGCGACCTCGTGGTCGAGGGCGATCTGCTCGCCCTGGTCATGGACCTGGTCGACGGCCCCGACCTGCACCGCTATCTGCGGGACAGCGGGCCGTTCAGCCCGGTGGCCGCCGCGCTGCTGACCGCCCAGATCGCCGACGCGCTGGCCGCCAGCCACGCCGACGGTGTGGTCCACCGCGACCTCAAGCCCGCGAACGTCCTGCTGGCCGGCTCGGACGGCAGCAGCGAGATGCACCCGATGCTGACCGACTTCGGCATCGCCCGCCTCGCCGACTCCCCGGGCCTGACCCGCACCCACGAGTTCGTCGGGACCCCCGCCTATGTGGCGCCGGAGTCCGCCGAGGGCCGCCCGCAGACCTCCGCCGTGGACATCTACGGCGCCGGCATCCTGCTGTACGAGCTGGTCACCGGCCGTCCCCCGTTCGCCGGCTCGACCGCGCTGGAGGTGCTGCACCGGCACCTCAGCGAGGAGCCGCAGCGTCCGGCCACGCTTCCCGAGCCGCTGTGGACGGTGATAGAGCGCTGTCTGCGCAAGCGGCCCGAGGAGCGGCCCAGCGCCGAGAACCTCGCCCGGGCGCTGCGCACCGTCGCGGCCGGTATCGGGGTGCACGCCCGCCCCGAGGAGGCCGAGGCCGCGCTCGGTGTCGCCGCGCTGCTCGCCCCCGACCCCGCGCCCGCCACGGTCCCCGGGACGGGCGCCGACGGCGGGCCCGGCGGCGACGCCGATCCCACCCAGGTGCTCCCGTCGGGCGCCGGTTCGTACGACCCGGCGGCGGCGACCAGCGTGCTGCCGTCCACGGGCGGCCCGGCCGGACCGGGTGGCCAGGCAGGCGGGGCCGGGCAGGGCGATCCGACGAGGGCCATGCCGCCGATGCCCATGGGCGCACCGGCCGGCGGGCCGCAGGGGCCCGACGGGCCGCACCCGTGGGAGTCCCAGCTGCGGGCCGCCCGCGACCGCAACGAGCAGACCCAGGTGCAGTACCTGGACCCCAGCGAGGACCCGCTGCGCCGCCGTCCGCAGCGGCAGGCCGCCCCCCAGCAGCAGCCGCCGCAGCGCCCGCAGCAGCCCCAGTACCGGCAGCAGCCCGCTCCGTACGCCCAGCAGCAGCCGCAGCAGGCGCCCCAGCGGCGCCGGGAGCCGCCGCCGCAGCGTTACGAGCCGCAGCGTCCGCCCGCCCCGGAGCCGCGGCCCCGGCGCGAGCCCCGTCAGCGCAGCGCCAACCCGATGAAGATCCCGGGCCTGGGCTGTCTGAAGGGCTGCCTGTTCACGCTGATACTCCTGTTCGTGGCGGCCTGGCTGATCTGGGAGCTGACCCCGCTCCAGGAGTGGATCGGCACGACGAAGGGCTTCTTCGCGCAGCTCGGGGAGGTCTTCGACAGCGTGCAGAGCTTCGTGCGGAAACTCGGCAACTGACTCCGGCCGCCCGTAGTTGACCCCGGCCACCCGCGCGCCCCATGGGCCCGCGGGTGGCCGCTGTCATGTCCGCCGTCCTCCGCGGGACACGCCCTAGGACTCACCCAGTGGATTTGTCGACTTCCGGCGGAGAATTTCGCTCACAGAAGTGAAGGTTGCCACCGTCCGGGGCATTGAACCCCCTGGCATCCGCGTAGCTTTGACGCCAACCTCAGCCCCCGCAGGACGCTCGGGGGCCCGACACGTCGGAGCAGTCTTGGCACGGAAGATCGGCAGCCGGTACACCGCCCACCAGATCCTGGGACGCGGCAGTGCCGGCACGGTATGGCTGGGCGAGGGTCCCGAAGGGGCCGTGGCCATCAAGCTGTTGCGTGAGGAGCTGGCCTCCGACCAGGAGCTCGTCGGCCGCTTCGTCCAGGAGCGGGCCGCCCTGCTGGGCCTGGACCACCCCCATGTGGTCGGTGTCCGTGACCTGGTCGTCGACGGCAACGACCTGGCGCTCGTCATGGAGCTGGTACGGGGCACCGACCTGCGCACCCGTCTGGAGCGCGAGCGCCGGCTGGCCCCGGAGGCCGCCGTCGCGATCGTCGCCGACGTGGCCGACGGGCTCGCCGCCGCGCACGCCGCCCGCATCGTGCACCGTGACGTGAAGCCCGAGAACGTGCTGCTGGACATGCAGGGCCCGCTCGGCCCCGGCGGCGCGCACCCCGCGCTGCTCACCGACTTCGGTATCGCCCGGCTCGTCGACTCCCCGCGCCGCACCAAGGCGACCAAGGTCATCGGCACCCCCGACTACCTCGCCCCGGAGATCATCGAGGGGCTGCCGCCGCGCGCCTCCGTGGACGTGTACGCGCTGGCGACCGTCCTGTACGAGCTGCTCGCCGGGTTCACGCCCTTCGGGGGCGGGCACCCCGGGGCGGTGCTGCGCCGGCATGTGACCGAGAGCGTGGCGGCGCTGCCGGGCATCCCCGACGAGCTGTGGCAGCTGCTGCTCCAGTGCCTGGCCAAGGCCCCGGCGTCCCGGCTGCGGGCCCCGGAGCTGGCCGCCCGGCTGCGGGAGCTGCTGCCCGGTCTGGCGGGCATGCCGCCTCTGGACATCGACGAGCCGGACGACGACGAGCCCGAGGGCGAGCAGGAGGCCGCCGGGGCCCACGAGGAGGCGTCCCACCCGTCGGCGGCACCGGCCGAGGCCACCCCGCCGCGCGGCGCGGTCCCCCTGGTCCAGGGCGCGGTCCCGGACTCCAACCGGGAGACGCACACCAGCATGCGCGTCCCGGGCCCGGACGAGCTGGCGGGCGGCGCCCACGGCACCGCCCGGACCCCGCGTGCCGCCGGCGAGCGCCGGGCGGGTTCGGCCCGGCACCGCGCGTCCCAGGAGACGGTGCGCCGCCGCCGGATCAAGCTGGGCGCGGCGGCCGCCGCCGCGCTCGTGGCGGCCGGTCTGGGCGGCTGGCTGGCCTCGGGCGAGGACGAGCCGGGCGACGGCACACCGGGCGTGCACCAGTCGGAACCCGACACTCCGTGACGCGCCCCGGGCGCGCGCGGGCCGGAGCCCCGGCGGCCGTGGACCCGGTGGGTGCGGAGCCCGGCGGGTCCGGCCCGCCGGGGCCGGGTCACGTCGGCGGCGGCAGCCGTTAGGCTGGGTGCGTGGCAGTCGTCGATGTATCCGAAGAGCTGAAGTCCCTCTCCTCGACCATGGGGTCGATCGAGGCCGTCCTGGACCTCGACAAGATGAGGGCCGATGTCGCCGTGCTCGAGGAGCAGGCCGCGGCGCCGTCCCTGTGGGACGACCCGGAGAACGCACAGAAGATCACCAGTCGGCTGTCCTACCTCCAGGGCCAGCTGCGCAAGGCGGAAGACCTGCGCGGCCGGGTCGACGACGTCGAGGTGCTCTTCGAGCTGGCCGAGGCCGAGGGCGACGAGGACGCGCGCGCCGAGGCCGAGGCCGAGCTGACCGCCGTCCGCAAGGCGGTCGACGAGCTGGAGGTCCGCACCCTCCTGTCCGGCGAGTACGACTCCCGTGAGGCGGTCGTCAACATCCGTGCCGAGGCCGGTGGCGTGGACGCCGCCGACTTCGCCGAGAAGCTGCAGCGGATGTACCTGCGCTGGGCCGAGCGGCACGGCTACAAGACCGAGCTGTACGAGACCTCGTACGCGGAAGAGGCCGGCATCAAGTCGACCACCTTCGCCGTCCAGGTCCCGTACGCCTACGGCACGCTCTCCGTCGAGCAGGGCACGCACCGCCTGGTGCGCATCTCGCCGTTCGACAACCAGGGCCGCCGTCAGACGTCGTTCGCCGGCGTCGAGGTGCTGCCGGTCGTCGAGCAGACCGACCACATCGAGATCGACGAGTCCGAGCTGCGGGTGGACGTCTACCGCTCCTCCGGCCCCGGCGGCCAGGGCGTCAACACCACCGACTCCGCGGTCCGGCTGACGCACATTCCCACCGGCATCGTGGTCTCCTGCCAGAACGAGCGCTCGCAGATCCAGAACAAGGCGACCGCGATGAACGTCCTCCAGGCCAAGCTCCTCGAGCGCCGCCGCCAGGAGGAGCAGGCGAAGATGGACGCGCTCAAGGGCGACGGCGGCAATTCCTGGGGCAACCAGATGCGTTCGTACGTCCTGCACCCCTATCAGATGGTCAAGGACCTGCGGACCGAATTCGAGGTCGGTAACCCCAGCGCCGTTCTGGACGGCGACATCGACGGCTTCCTGGAGGCCGGAATCCGCTGGCGCAAGCAGCAGGAGAAGTAACGGGGACACCCCTTCCGCACGTGAAACAACTGCCTCCCTCGTGGAGGCAGTTGTTTTTGCTGTGGGGGTTTGGTCACAGTCGTATGTCCATGTACCGCCCAACGCTTGGTAATTCGGGCATCCAGCCTTTAATCGACCTTGACGATAGTCACCGAACTGGGAAGGCTGAGCGCGGCATGCGTATGTCTGGGGCGCGTGTGTGAACGGGGGAATCGAGCGGCCCGCCCATGGTGCGGAGCCGGAACTCGTGCACCCCCATCGGCCCGCCGCCCCGTGCAACGGTGCTCCAATGACGAGTTCAGCTACTGGGGGTAGCAGTACATGACGAAGAAGACGCGGCTGCGCGTAGCGCGCATTGCGGCCGGCGCGGTGATCGCGGCCGGTGCGTCGCTCACCGCGGCCGGCGCGGCTTCCGCGGCCAGCCCGGGTGAGAACCCGGGCCAGGACGGCGGCATCATCGGCGGCATTCTCGGCGGGGTCATCGGCGGCGGCGACTCCGGTGGCGAGTCCGGTGGCGACACCACCGGCGCCACCGACGGCGGCGAGACCGCCGGCCAGGTCGGCGGCGACGACAGCACCGGCGGCGAGATCGGCGGCGAGGACAGCTCCGGCGGCATCGGCGGGGAAGACAGCTCCGGCGGCATCGGTGGCACCGATGACGGTGGTACGACCGACGGCGGCACCACTGACGGTGGCACGACCGACGGCGGCACCACCGACGGCGGTACGACTGACGGTGGCACCACTGACGGCGGCACCACCGATGGTGGCACCACTGACGGTGGCACGACGGATGGTGGCACCACCGACGGTGGCACGACCGACGGCGGCACCGGCAACACCGGCGGCACCGGCACCACCGGTGACCAGAACTCCGGTGGCACCGGCAACTCCGGCGGCACCAGCGACGGTGGCAGCTCCATCGGTGACACCGGCACCGGCCCCGACAACGAGGGCTCCAAGCCGGTCGAGCAGCCCGGTCAGGGCAAGGAGCAGATCGCTGACACCCCTGGCCAGGCGAAGCAGCAGGCCAAGGGCGGCGAGCTGGCGGAGACCGGTTCCTCCGGCACCACCTTCCTGCTCATCGGTGCGGCCACGATGATCGCGGGCGGTGTGGGCTTCCGTATGCTGCCCCGTCTGATCAACAAGGGCGGCGCCGCCGCGGCCTGACGCCAGGCGGTGAAGCGGTAAAAGGGGCCCGGGACGCTACTGCGTCCCGGGCCCCTCGGCGTCCGCGCTCCGGGCGCCGGGCAAGCCTCGTCACCGGTCTCAGACGGTCTGGTGGAGCAGTACACCCACCGCGAGCAGAACGATCATCAGCGCCACCAGAATCGCTGGGCTGAGCTGGGCGAACATACCGCCCGCTTGCTGCTGGAGCCGTTCCCTGCTGGCCCGGCACACGGGGCAGCGGCCCTCGCTCACAGGGGCCGCGCAGTTGGCGCACACCAGTCGGTCGTACGTCATGCGACCTCCTTCTCCACAGCACCAACGCACCGGAAGGCACATTGGTTCCCTCCTCCACTGTGCCAGCTCCTCGCCGGAACGGCGCGCCCCGCGGGATTGTGCGCTTTTTGTCCCGTAGGTCCCGTGAATAAACGGACCAACCCCCCACGGGACTGCACCGCCCTGCGAGGTTCGCGTATGGTCACGCACACCGACGGGAGCCGCAACTCGGCAACCCGTACCCCTATCCAGGTCGACCGTGGTGCATCAGTGATCCGATTCGACAACGTCTCCAAGACCTACCCGAAGCAGAACCGTCCTGCACTCAGGGATGTCTCCCTCGAGATCGAGCGCGGCGAGTTCGTCTTCCTGGTGGGCTCCTCGGGCTCCGGCAAGTCCACCTTCCTGCGGCTGCTGCTGCGGGAGGAGCGGGCCAGCCATGGCCACGTGCACGTTCTGGGCAAGGACCTCGGCAAGCTCTCCAACTGGAAGGTCCCGCAGATGCGGCGCCAGGTGGGGACGGTCTTCCAGGACTTCCGGCTGCTCCCCAACAAGACCGTGGGGGAGAACGTCGCCTTCGCCCTGGAGGTCATCGGCAAGCCGCGCGGCCAGATCCGCAAGACGGTTCCCGAGGTCCTCGAACTCGTCGGCCTCGGCGGCAAAGAGGACCGTATGCCGGGTGAGCTCTCCGGTGGTGAGCAGCAGCGCGTCGCCATCGCGCGGGCGTTCGTCAACCGCCCGATGCTGCTCATCGCGGACGAGCCCACCGGCAACCTCGACCCGCAGACCTCGGTCGGCATCATGAAGCTGCTGGACCGGATCAACCGGACCGGTACGACGGTGGTCATGGCCACCCACGACCAGCAGATCGTCGACCAGATGCGCAAGCGGGTCATGGAACTCGAGAAGGGCCGGCTCGTACGCGACCAGTCGCGCGGCGTGTACGGCTACCAGCACTAAGCGTGTACGGCCCCCAGTACTGAAAGGACGCCATGCGCGCCCAGTTCGTCCTGTCGGAGATCGGCGTCGGTCTCCGCCGAAACCTCACGATGACGTTCGCCGTCATCGTCTCCGTAGCCCTCTCGCTCGGTCTGTTCGGCGCCTCGCTGCTGATGCGCGACCAGGTCAGCACCATGAAGGGCTACTGGTACGACAAGGTCAACGTCTCCATCTTCTTCTGCAACAAGAACGACGCCGACACCGGCGCCAACTGCGCCAAGGGTGCCGCCACCCAGCAGCAGAAGAACGACATCAAGGCCGAGCTCGACCGGCTGCCGATCGTGCAGAAGCCGGTGGTGTACGAGTCCAGCGACCAGGCGTACAAGCACTACAAGGAGCAGTTCGGCGACACCCCGGTGGCCGGGCTGGTCACGCCCGACCAGCTCCCGGAGTCCTTCCGCGTCAAGCTCAAGGACCCGACGAAGTACACCGTGATCAAGTCGGCGTTCTCCGAGCGGCCCGGCGTCATGGAGGTACAGGACCAACGGGACACCGTTGAGCCGCTGTTCAACCTCCTCAACGGCATGAACATCGCCGCGATAGTCGTGATGGCGCTGATGCTCGTCGTTGCGCTGATGCTGATCGTCAACACCGTGCGGGTGTCGGCGTTCAGCAGGCGCCGGGAGACCGGGATCATGCGGCTGGTGGGAGCGTCCAGCTTCTACATCCAGATGCCGTTCATCCTGGAGGCCGCCATCGCGGGGCTGCTGGGCGCGGCCTTCGCCTGTGTGCTGCTGGTCGGCGGCAAGTACGCCCTCATCAACAACTGGCTGGCGAAGAAGATCCAGGTGGTCAACTTCATCGGCTGGGACTCGGTGGCGGCGGTCCTTCCGCTGGTCCTCCTGATCGGGCTGCTGATGCCCGCGCTCGCCGCGTTCTTCGCGTTGCGCAAGTACCTCAAGGTGTGAGCTTTGCCAAGGGGCGCCGTACGGTCAACTTGCCGTACGGCGCCCTTTTGTCCCCTAGACTCACCGGCATGTCGGGCCCGTGTTCGTACGACCGGCCCCGCCGCATTCGCCGCGGGGCGGCCCTGACGTTGTTCCTCACCAGCGTGCTCGCCGCGGGCGTGGTGACCGGCACCTGGAGCGGCGAGGCGGAGGGCGCCGTGGGGCGCGCCGCCCCGGACCGTACGTCCGCCGGAGCGAAGGCCCGGCAGTCCGCCCTCGCGGACCGCGCCGCCGTCGAGCGGGCCGCCTCCGAAGCCGTCGAGGACGGCAAGTCCGGTGCGCAGGCGGCCGCCGAGGTCGTCAGCCGCAGCGGCGACCGCTGGTCGACGATCTACACGCCGGGCCAGTACGAGGACTTCCAGGAGCAGTTGGGCGGCGGCTACGTCGGCGTCGGGCTCTGGGTGCGGCAGGCGGCCGGCGGCCGGACCGAGGTGTCCCGGGTCCAGCCCGGCGGCCCCGCCGCGCGGGCCGGTGTCGCGGTGGGCGACCGGCTGCGCGCCGTCGACGGCCACCGCACCCGGCACGTCCCGGTCACCGAGGTCGTCGCCCGGCTGCGCGGTGCCGCCGCCGACGGCTCCCGTGGCGCGGCAGCGGCCGGCAGCCCGGTGACCCTGGACCTGCAGCGCGGCGACCGCCGCTGGACCGAGACCCTGCACCGCACCCGGCTCAGCTCCCGCAATGTCGTCGTCGACCGGCCGTCCGGTGCCCACGGCCCGGCCCGCGTCAGGATCTCCGCGTTCACCAAGGGCACCGGCGACGCGGTCCGCCGCGCGGTGCGCCGGGCCTCCCCGCACCACGGCATGCTGCTGGACCTGCGGGGAAACACCGGCGGCCTGGTCACCGAGGCCGTCGCCACCGCCTCCGCCTTCCTGGACGGCGGCCTGGTCGCGACATACGACGTGCGCGGCAGCCAGCGCGCCCTGTACGCCGAGCGCGACGGGAACACCCGTGTCCCGCTGGTCGTCCTCGTCGACGGGGGCACGATGAGCGCCGCCGAGCTGCTGGCCGGCGCCCTCCAGGACCGCGGCCGGGCGGTCGTGGTGGGTTCCCCGACGTTCGGCAAGGGCGCGGTGCAGATGCCCAGCGAGCTGCCGGACGGCTCGGTCGCCGAGCTGACCGTCGGCCACTACCGCACCCCCTCCGGCCGGACCGTCGACGACTCCGGCCTCACCCCCGACCTGGTCGTGGAGCGCGGGGCGGAGAAGCGGGCCCGCACGGTATTGAGTGGCCTCGGGGGCGGGTCTTAGTGCGAAAATGGCCGCACTATGGCTAAGGACAAGGGCAAGGACAAGGATTCCGGGCGCAAGCTCGTGGCGCAGCACAAGAAGGCGCGGCACGACTACCACATTCTGGACACCTACGAGTGTGGTCTGGTGCTGTCCGGCACCGAGGTGAAGTCGCTGCGGCAGGGCCGGGCGTCGCTGGTGGACGGTTTCGTCCAGATCGACAACAACGAGGCCTGGCTGCACAACGTACATATTCCGGAGTACGCCCAGGGCACCTGGACGAACCACAGTGCGCGGCGCAAGCGGAAGCTGCTGATGCACCGGGCCGAGATCGACAAGCTGGAGTCCAAGAGCCAGGAGTCGGGCCACACCATCGTGCCGCTGGCCCTCTATTTCAAGGACGGCCGGGCCAAGGTGGAGATCGCGCTGGCCAAGGGCAAGAAGGAGTACGACAAGCGGCAGACGCTCCGCGAGCAGCAGGACCGCCGTGAGACGGACCGGGCGATCTCGGCGGCCCGGCGGCGGCAGCGGGCCTGATCTGCCCCGACGGGGCCCGGCCCGGCCGGGTCTCCCGGGAATACGCTGGCAACGGCGGGCGTTGTTCCCGTACGATGGCTGCGCACCCCACGAGGGGCGCAGGCACCACCTTGATAAATCAACATGGGGATGATCGGTTTCGACAGCGGATGTCGAAGCAGGGGAAGCGAGTCGAGGAAGCGGCAATGATCTCGTTAACCATATGTCGCAACCAATAATCGCCAATACCAAGCGCGATTCCTTCGCCCTCGCTGCCTAAGTAGCGACTTGCGAAGTGTCAGCCCGGGGCTGTTCCCGACCCGGAACCTGGCATCAGCTAGGGGACTAAACTTCTAGACCCGGTCACGGGGTGTAGAAGGAAATCAAACAGTGGCTGAGCCCGTCGGAGACTTGTTCGCGTGATCTCCGGGGCCGAGAAAATCGCAGCGAACTGCACTCGGAGAAGCCCTGATTCCGCACCGTTGGACGCGGGTTCGATTCCCGCCATCTCCACTCATCCCATGTGAGACCCAGGCCCCGCCTGTCCGAGAGGACGGCGGGGCCTGAGTCGTTTCACGCGCCGGGGGCACGCCGGGGCCGCCGGTGGTGGGCGAGCAGGGTGACGGCCAGGGCGAGGGCGGCCGCCGTCACGGGCACCCCGTAGGCCGCGCCCCCCGCGGCCGCCAGGTGGTCGACCGCCCAGCCGCCGCCCGCCGATCCGGCCGCGATGCCGCCGAGCAGCGCGGTCACGGCGAGTGTCATGCCCTCGTTCAGCTGACCGGGCGGTGTCCGTGACTGGACGAGGCCCATGCCGGTGACCATGGTCGGCGCGGTCGCCATGCCGGCCAGGAGGAGTGCGCCGGCCAGGGCCGCCGGGCCGCCCGTCGCGGCGGCCAGCGGCGGGAGCAGCATCAGCGCAGCCATCACCGCGGTGCAGGCCAGGAAGCGGCGGCCGGGGCCGTCCGCGGGTCGCAGCAGGCCGTGGAGCAGCCCGGCCGCGCCGGACCCGGCCGCCTGGAGGGCCAGGAGGGCGCCCCCGGCGGAGCGGAGGCCGTGGGCGTCGGCGTAGGCGAGGGTGACCACCTCCAGGGAGCCGAAGACCGCGCCGGTGCAGAGGAAGGTGAGCAGCAGCGGCGGGATGCCGGGGCGGCGCAGCGGGGAGCGGGTGGGGATGTGGGGCGTGGCGCGGGCGGCGACGGGGGGCTCGGTGCGGCGCTGGGCCGCGAAGAGCAGCACCCCGGACAGCAGCAGCGCCGCGCCCACCGCCGTGCCCGCCTCCGGGAAGAGGCCGGTGCACAGCAGCGTGGCGAGCACCGGTCCGAGCAGGAAGCACAGTTCGTCCGCGGCCTGTTCGAAGGAGTGGGCGGTGTGCCGGGCGGCCGGGTCGTCGCGGAAGAGGTGTGCCCAGCGGGCGCGGGACATCCCGCCGGTGTTGGGGGTGGTCGCGGTGGCGGCGTACGCGGCGAAGAGGGTCCAGTCGGGTGCGCCGTAGTGGACGCAGAGCAGCAGCGCGAGCGAACCGAGGGCGGCGAGCGCGGTGGCCGGGACCGCGATGCGGGCCTGGCCGTGGCGGTCGACGAGCCGGGCGGTCCACGGCCCGGCCAGCGCCGTCGCCGCCAGCCCGGTCGCGGTGACCGCCCCGGCCAGCGCGTAGGAGCCGCGCGACCCGGCGATCATCAGGACCGCGCTGACACCGAACATCCCCATCGGCAGCCGGGCCAGGAGGTTGGCGGCCGTGAAGGCGCGGGTGCCGGGGACGGCGAAGATCCGCCGGTAGGGCGCGAACGGGCGGCGGGGCGCGCGGCGGCGCGGGGCCGGGCGTACGGGCGGGGCCGTGACCGGCCGGGCGGCGAGGAAGAGGATCATGCCCTCTACGGTCGCCGGGGCTCCCCGCGCCCGTCCAACACCTGGTCAGCGCCTATTCACGCGGCTGTGTTGTCAATGGGGTGGGGGTGGCCGGCCGCACCGGTGCTGCCAGGATGGGCCGGTGCCGTACGACATCGATCCGCGACTGCTGCGCGCGTTCACCGCCGTCGCCGAGGAGCTGCACTTCACCCGGGCCGCCGCCCGGCTGTACGTCGCCCAGCAGGCGCTGAGCCGCGACATCCGGCGGCTGGAGCGGGAGTTGGGCGCCCCGCTGTTCGTCCGGAGCACCCGCCGGGTCGCGCTGACGGCCGACGGGGAGCGGCTGCTGCCGTACGCGCGGCGGGTGCTGACCGCGCAGGACGAGCTGGCCGCCGCGTTCCGGCCGGTGCCGGAGCGGCCGCTGCTGGTCGATGTGAGCGTCCCGATCGGCACCGCCCACGGGGTGCTGGAGGCGGCCAGGGACCGGGTGCCGGACAGCTGTGAGCTGGTCGCCCGCTTCCACAGCGGTCTGACGGGCGCGGCGGCCGAGATGGCGGCCGGCCGGCTCGACGTCTCCTTCGGCCGGATCGCGGCGCTGCCCGCCGGGGTACGTGCCGGGCTCGACCACCAGCCGGTCCGGCTGGAGCCGATGGCGGTCCTGCTGCGCGACGGTCATCCGCTGGCCGCCCGGCCCGCCGTCCCGCTCGCGGCGCTGGCCGGCGAGACGCTCTACGCCGCGGCCGGGAACCCGCAGACCGTGGAGTGGACGGACCTGGCGGAGCGGCTCTTCGCGGGGCGCGGGATCGCGACCGCCGCGCCGTTCCCGGAGATCGAGGGCTCGCAGGAGTTCGTCCGGGTGGTGCGCAAGCGGGGCTGGTCGGTGCTGGCGAGCGTGGAGTTCATGGAGGTGCCGGGGATGGTGCTGCGGCCGCTCGTGGACCCCGTACCGTTGTCGCCGGTGTCCCTGGTGTGGCGGCGCGGACTGCGGCATCCGGGGCTGGACGCCTTGCGGGCGGCCGCACGGGACCTGAGCGCACGACACGCCTGGCTGGCGCCGCCCGCGGACGCGTGGTGGCTCCCGGAGGCGGACGCGCGAGTGATGGGCGTCCACGGGTGACGACCCGCCGCCACGCGGACCGTCGCAGAAATTGATCATCCACAGGCAACCGGAAGCCCGTGAAAACTTTCCTTAACGGCAGGGAATCGTCTGTGCAACGAACAGGGGGATCGGCCGTGCGACGGCGTTCACTTCTCGTGGCGGCGGCTGCCGCGCTGACCATGACCGTCACCGCGGGCCTGGCCCTGACCGGCTGTGGCTCCCCGCGGATGGCGGCACTGCACGCCAACTGCACGACCAAGGGCCTGCGCTGGAAGGTCACCGTCCTCAAGAAGCAGCCGCGCGCCGAGCACCGCGAGGCCCGGCTGTCCGTCGTCAACAAGGGCACCGACCCCTGTGTGTTCCGCGGCTTCCCCGGCTTCGCGGTCCACCTCGGCAAGGGGCCGCAGTCCGACGCCCGCGGGCACGGCCGGCCCCTGCCGATAGACCTGCGGCGCGGCGGCACGGTCACCGCCGCGCTCCGCTACCGGGACTGCCCCCGCGGCGCGTCGCTGAACGAACCCGTGGTGGTCACGAATGACACCGCCGTGGTGTCCGCACCGCACGACTACCGCAGCCGCCGCGCCGTCGCGACCCGGGACGAGACGGGCAAGCGGCTGCGGATGAACATCTGCGCCGACACCATCTGGATGGGCGCGCCCCGGGAAGCGGCCGAGTAGGGCTGTTTACGGGGCTGTTGGGGCGGCGGTGGTGGTACGTGCCGCGAACGAGGTGAACGCGGCCCAGGCCCCCGGCGCGAAGTCGAGGTGCGGGCCGTGCGGGTCCTTGGAGTCGCGGACGTGGATGGTGGCGGGGTGGGCGGCTACCTCGATGCAGGCGCCGCCCTCGTCGCTGCTGTGGCTGGACTTGAACCACATCAGGTCGGTCATTGCTCTCCTAGCAGCCGGTCCAGCAGACCCATGGTCTCTTCGGCGTCGAGGGCCTGCATTCGCAGCATTCCATACTTCTGAGTGAGGCTGCTGACCTCCTCCGGGTCCGAAGTCAGCTCACTGCTGCGCTGCGCCTCGGTATAGGCGAAGTGCTGATGATCTGCGGTTTCCAGCACCACGAACGGACCGGCGAGACCGGCATGATGTTCGCGGCTCAGCGGCAGGATCTGCATCGAGACCCCGTCGAGGTCCGCGCAGCTCCGCAGGTGGGCAATCTGGGCCCGCATGACCTCCCGGCCCCCGAGATTGCTCGCCACGATTGACTCCGAGAACACGAAGCCGGCGATGCCCGCTCCAAGAGGAGGAGACGGTCGAACGACGCGTCGCGGGGCGGCTGGAGCGGTCGCGCCGCGTCACTATGCTCGCGCGCCATGCGGACCCGTACTCCTGGTGAGCCTCACCCGTCCCCGCCGCACCCGGTGAGCGCAAGGTTTCGTACGCGTCACCGGGCGGCACGGTACGGAAACCCGCCCTCCCTAGCGTCGGTGTGCAGGACCCGACCCCTGGGAGGCGCGATGACGGCCGCGGCAGCCGAGACCCGTAGTGAGAGCCCCGACGAGACCCCGGCCGGCAGCCGTGGCACGGCCCGGCCGAGGAGGGGCGGGCGGTGGATCGAGCGGTGGGACCCGGAGGACGAGGGCTTCTGGCGGGAGACGGGGGAGCGGATCGCGCGGCGGAACCTGGTGTTCTCCGTGCTGTCCGAGCACATCGGGTTCTCCGTGTGGAGCCTGTGGTCGGTGATGGTGCTGTTCATGGGGCCCGAGTACGGGATCGCGCCGGCCGAGAAGTTCTTCCTGGTGGCGGTGCCGACGCTGGTGGGCGGGGTGCTGCGGGTGCCGTACACCTTCGCGGTGGCGCGGTTCGGCGGGCGCAACTGGACGGTGATCAGCGCGGTGACGCTGCTCGTGCCGACCGCGGTGGCGGCGGTGGTGATGGAGCCGGGGACCTCGTACACCACGTTCTTGCTGGTCGCGGCGCTGGCGGGGGTCGGCGGCGGGAACTTCGCCTCGTCGATGACCAACATCAACTCCTTCTATCCGCTGCGGAAGAAGGGCTGGGCGCTGGGGATGAACGCCGGGGGCGGCAACATCGGGGTGCCGGTGATCCAGCTGCTGGGGCTGCTGGTGATCGGGACCGCGGGGGCCGCGCATCCGCGGATCGTGCTGGCCGTCTATGTGCCGCTGATCGTGGTCGCGGCGGTGTGCGCGGCGCTGTTCATGGACAACCTCGCGCCGGTGACGAACGACACCGGGGCCGCCCTCGCCGCCGCCAGGGAGCCGCACACCTGGGTGATGTCGCTGCTCTACCTCGGCACCTTCGGGTCGTTCATCGGCTACAGCTTCGCCTTCGGCCTGGTGCTGCAGAACCAGTTCGCGCGCACCCCGCTCCAGGCGGCGTCGCTGACCTTCGTCGGGCCGCTGCTGGGGTCGCTGATCCGGCCGGTCGGCGGGCGGCTGGCGGACCGGTTCGGCGGTGCCCGGATCACCCTGGGCAACTTCGCGGCGATGGGGCTGGCCACCGGTGTCGTCGTCCACGCGTCGGTGGTGCGGTCGCTGCCGGTGTTCCTCGTCGGGTTCATCGCGCTGTTCGTGTTGTCGGGGCTCGGCAACGGCTCCACGTACAAGATGATCCCGGGCATCTTCCAGGCCCAGGCGCTGCGGCGCGGGCTGGCGGGGGAGGAGGCCGCGGCCTACGGGCGGCGGCTGTCGGGTGCGGCGATGGGGCTGATCGGGGCGGTGGGCGCGCTCGGCGGGCTGGTCATCAACCTCGCGTTCCGGCAGTCGTTCCTGACGGCGGGGTCGGGCACCCCGGCCTTTGTGTCGTTCCTCGGGTGCTACGTGGTGTGCGGGGCGGTGACCTGGGCCGTATACCTCCGGCCCGCGGCCCGCGCGCGGCGGACGGCGCGGGCGGGGGAGGCGGCACCGGCGGAGGAGGGGCGGCGGCCCGTGTACGCGGAGGTGTGAGCCGCCCTCATGCCCGTCGGGGCACGCCCGGTCAGGGTGCGCCCGGCCGGGCGCACGGGGGTGGGCGTGCGGAGCGGCGTAACGACGGGGAAATATGGGAGGACCGGAGCTGTCACGTGTCGTTGGCACGCTGGCCTCTTGGCACGGAGTGCCGCCCGAGCCGCGGCGGCGCTCCAGCGCAGGGCACCACACCACTCTGGGCGGAGCGGGACGACCATGTACGAGCAGCAGCAGGAGCACGGCGAGCGGGAGCGGACGGCACCGGAAGCGGAGCCGGAGCCGGGGTCGGCGCCGGCCGTCCGGCCGCTGGACGGGTTCACCGTCGGGGTGACCGCGGCCCGGCGGGCGGAGGAGCTGGGCGCGCTGCTGGAACGCCGCGGCGCGCAGGTGCTGCACGCCCCCGCCCTGCGGATCGTGCCGCTGCCCGATGACACCGAACTGCTCGCGGTCACCCGGGACCTGATCGGCCACGCCCCGGACATCGTCGTGGCCACCACCGCCATCGGCTTCCGCGGCTGGGTCGAGGCGGCGGAGGGCTGGGGCCTGGGCGAGGCGCTGCTGGAGCGGCTGGCCGGGGTGGAGCTGCTGGCGCGCGGGCCGAAGGTCCGCGGCGCGATCCGGGCCGCCGGGCTGACCGAGAAGTGGTCACCGGCCTCCGAGTCGATGGCCGAGGTGCTGGACCGGCTGCTGGCCGAGGGCGTGGCCGGGCGGCGGGTGGCCCTCCAGCTGCACGGGGAGCCGCTGCCGGGGTTCGTGGAGGCGCTGCGGGCGGACGGCGCCGAGGTCGTCGGCGTCCCGGTCTACCGCTGGATGCCGCCGGAGGACATCGGGCCGGTCGACCGGCTGCTGGACGCGGTGACCGGGCGCGGGCTGGACGCGGTGACCTTCACCAGCGCGCCTGCCGCCGCCTCGCTGCTGCGCCGTGCCGGGGAGCGCGGTATCCGCGACGAGGTGCTGACGGCGCTGCGGCAGGAGGTGCTGCCGGTGTGCGTGGGGCCGGTGACGGCGGTGCCGCTGGAGGCCGAGGACGTGCCCACGCTCCAGCCGGAGCGCTTCCGGCTCGGGCCGCTGGTGCAGGTGCTGTGCCGTGAACTCCCGGGCCGGGCGCGGGCGTTGCCGGTGGCCGGGCGGCGGCTGGAGATCCGTGGGCACGCGGTCGTCCTGGACGGGGTGCTGCGGCCGGTGCCGCCGGCCGGGATGGCGCTGCTGCGCGCGCTGGCCCGCCGCCCCGGCTGGGTGGTCTCCCGCGCGGACCTGCTCCGCGCGCTGCCCGGCTCGGGCCGGGACGAGCACGCGGTGGAGACCGCGATGGCCCGGCTGCGGGTGGCGCTGGGCGCCCCCAAGCTGATCCAGACGGTCGTCAAGCGCGGCTACCGGCTGTCGTTGGACCCGCATGCGGAGACGGACAAGTACGGCGGGGAGTAGGGGAGTGGGGGAGTGGCGGAGTGCGGGCAGTGGCCGGGGCTCCGCGGCCCCCGGGCCGCTCGGGCCGCCGGGGCCTACTCCGGTTTGCTGACGCGGATCTTGGACTGGCCGTGCGGGAGCTTCTCCCAGTCGTCCATGAAGCGCGCCGCCAGCCCGTGCTTGCGGGCCAGCCGCAGCAGGGTCTCGGTCCGGTAGTAGAAGTCCTCGCGCAGCACCTGGTGTTCGGCGCCCTCGGTGCGGTCGAAGGTGAAGTCGAAGAAGCCGCCGGGGGCCAGAATCCGGCCGACATGGGCGAGGCACTCGTCGATGACGGCGAGCGGTGAGTGCGAGAAGACGCTGTGCGCGTGGACGACGTCGAAGTGCGCGGACGGCAGGAAGTCCAGCTTCAGGTCCTGGGTGAGGGTCAGGTGCGGCAGCTTGTCCTGGAGTTCGTAGGTGGCCAGGGTCCGCTTCGCGGAGATCAGGATGTCCGGTGAGATGTCGATGCCGTAGTAGTGGCCGGTGTCCAGGTAGGCGATGAAGCGCCAGCCGGCGCGCAGGTTGCCGCAGCCGATGTCCAGCATCCGGTGGCCGGGCTGGAGACCGTGCCCGGTCAGGTAGTCGAACTGCATCTCGCCCAGTGCCAGCCAGCGGTCGTGGCTGCGGCTGCCCACCGCGGCCTCGGGGTCGCGGGCCGCGTCGGAGGCCATCACCGCCCGGTAGTACGCGACATGGCCGGGGTGCTTGAGGCGCAGCCAGGCGTCGCGGGCGGCACGCCGGACGTACGGGGTGATCCGGTCCGGGTGGCGGAGCGCGTAGCCGACCTTGTGGGGGAGGCCGGCGCGGTTCGTGAGCAGTGACTTGCGCGACATGGAGACCTTCGTCCTGGAGGGGCTGAGGTACGGGGGCCTGGCCGGTGGACAGGGGCGTTCCCCCAGCATGCGGCGGACCGGCGCGGGAGGCCCGTGGAGCACTGTGGCGGGACTATACATTAGGTGTATACATGCAGAGTCTACTCAGGGTGTCCAGGTGGCCGGGGTGCGCGGAGTGGCCGCCTCCGGAGGGTTCCGGCCGGACCGCGGGCCGGGCACTCTGGGAGCACACACGTCCGGCCCCTAAGGAGTGACAGGAACATGGCGGCGCCTTGCGACCTGCGGTTCGACTGCGGGCGGATCTGCCTGGACCTGGCGGCCACCGCCGACGGCGCCGCCGAACGCCTCACCGGACCGGACCACTTGCGGTCCTGGCTGACCGGCGCGGGCCTGGTGCCGCCCGGCACCCCGCTGGACGCCGTCGACGGCCGCTGGCTCGGCCGCTTCCGCGGGCTGCGGGAACTCCTGCTCCGGGTGGTGCACGACGAGCTGCGCGGGCGGGCCGCCGAGGCCGATCTCACGCTGCTCAACTCCGCGGCCGCCGCCGGGCAGCCGCCCGCGCCCCGCGTCGTCCGCGCCGCCGACGGCACCCTGGCCCGCGCCCTGCCCGGCCCGCCCGAGTGCGCCGGACTGCTGGCCGCGGTGGCCCGGGACGCGATCGGGCTGCTCACCGACCCGGTCGTGCGCGACCAGCTGCGGCAGTGCGAGGGGGAGAGCTGCACCCTGGTCTACCTGGACACCTCGCGGGGCCGCCGCCGCCGTTGGTGCTCCAGCGAAGTGTGCGGCAACCGGGAGCGGGTGGCGCGGCACCGGCGGCGGACGACGGTGCGCCGGGAGCAGTCCCGGGGCGCCGCCGAAGGCCCCGTCGCCGCCGCGGAGAATTATTCCGCCGGACGCTGAACGCCCCGCCCGGCCCGTCCGTACTCCTCACCGCAAGTCCGATTCATGGCAGGGTCCCCGTCGATCTTGGGCGATCTGGGCTATCGACCCGGGAGTTGGAGTGCGTAAGGATGCCGTCGTGGCAGACAGGACGACACCTGAAGAGGAGCTCATGCGAGCCCTCTATGACGAACACGCGGGCCCGCTACTCGCCTTCGTCCTGCGGCTGGTGGCGGGCGACCGGCATCGCGCCGAGGACGTGGTGCAGGAGACGCTGGTGCGTGCCTGGCGCAACGCGGACCAGCTCCAGCGGGCGACCGGCTCGATCCGGCCCTGGCTGGTGACCGTCGCACGGCGGATCGTGATCGACGGACACCGCAGCCGCAAGGCCCGGCCCCAAGAGGTCGACGCGACCCCGCTGGAGACCATGCCCGCCGCCGATGTGATCGACCGGGCGCTGCGCCTGATGACGATCTCGGAGGCGCTGAGCGACCTGAGCCAGGCCCACCGAGAGGCCCTCGTCGAGACGTACTTCAAGGAACGTACGGTCAACGAGGCAGCGGAGGTGCTGCACGTGCCGGCCGGAACCGTGCGGTCCCGGGTGTTCTACGCGCTGCGCTCCCTGAAGCTCTCGCTCGAGGAACGAGGAGTGACGGAGTGATCCCGCCCACGCAGCCGGACCGGCACAGCGACGTCGGCGCCTATGTGCTGGGCGTCCTGGACGCCGCCGACGCGGACCGGTTCGAGGCGCATCTCGTCGGCTGCGACCGGTGCGCTGCCGAACTCGAGGAGCTGATGGCGATGACGCCGGCGCTCGCCGAGTTCAAGCAGTCCGCCCCCACCCCGCAGACGATCACGGCCGTGCCCGGCCCGCGGATGCTGGACGGGCTGCTCGGCGAGGTCCGTGCCACCCGCCGTGGCCGTACCCGGCGGCGGCTGTTCCTGGTGGCCGCGGCCGTCGTGCTGATCGTCGGCGGGCCGCTCGCCACCTTCGCCCTCAAGGGGGACGGGGACAAGGAGCCCGCGCCGCCGCTGGCGAACGCCGTCCGTGCCCAGTACGCCGCGGGCGAGAAGGTGACCTCCGTCGACCCCGACACCAAGGTCTCGGCGGGCGTGTCCATGTCCGCCAAGCCCTGGGGCACCCAGGTCGTCCTGGAACTCGCCAACGTCAAGGGGCCGCTGACCTGCGACCTGGTCGCCGTCGGCAAGGACGGCAAGAGGCAGACCGTCACCACCTGGGCGGTCCCCGAGGGCGGCTACGGCATCCCCGGCAGCCCCGCGAAGTGGAACCGCGAGCCCCTCTACGCGGCGGGCGGCGCGGCCCTCAACCGCGGCGACATCGACCACTTCGAGGTCAGCACGCTGGACGGCAAGCGGCTGGCCACGGTCAAGGCCTGAGTCCCCCGGGGCGCCCGGACCGGGCGCCCCGGACACGGACAGCCCGGGGCGCCCGGTCCGGGAACGCCACCGGAATCCCCCTCCGGGCTCACCCGGCGTAGCGACCTGAGTCAACATCCGACCAAACTCGCCCATCTTTGTCCCTTTCACCAGGTGCGCACCGTGCCCGGTTCGCGTACGGTTGACGGCTGCCCTACGCACAGCAGAAGGGGGCCTGGGTGGCCGCGCACAACGCCACGCACGCACCGGATCACGCTTCCGATTCCGTTCGCGACCGCGAGATCGCGGCCGAGCAGACGCATCTGGACCGTGTCTACCGGCGCCTCGAGGAGAAGATCCACGAGGCGGAGTTCCTGATGGACGACGCCGCCAAGCGCGGCCAGGTCGGCACGCCCGGCGCGCTCGCCGAGCGCGACGCCCAGGTCTTCCAGGCCGGCGTCCATCTCCACCGGCTGAACTCCGAGTACGAGGACTTCCTCTTCGGCCGGATCGACCTGCTCCTCGGCAAGGACGGCAAGAAGGGCCCGGACGGCGCCTACACCTCCGTCGAACCCGCCGACGGCACCCTGGAGAACAACCGCGCCACGATCGCCGAGACCCTGCACATCGGGCGCCTCGGAGTCCTCGACGCGGACTACTCCCCGCTGGTCATCGACTGGCGGGCACCGGCCGCCGCCCCCTTCTACCGGGCCACCCCGGTCGCCCCCGGCCGGGTCGTCCGCCGCCGGGTGATCCGCTCCAAGGGCCGCAAGGTCCTCGGCGTCGAGGACGACCTGATGCGCCCGGAGGTCACCGCGACGCTGGACGGCGAGGAGCTGCCGGCGATCGGTGACGGCGCGCTGATGGCCGCGCTGGGCCGGGCCCGCAGCCACACCATGCGGGACATCGTCTCCTCCATCCAGGCCGAGCAGGACAAGGTGATCCGGGCGCCCGCCGCCTCCGTCACCGAGGTCGAGGGCGGGCCCGGCACGGGCAAGACCGCGGTCGCCCTGCACCGCGCCGCCTACCTCCTCTACCAGGACCGCCGCCGCTACGCGGGCGGCATCCTGATCGTCTCCCCGACCCCGCTGCTGGTCGCGTACACCGAGGGCGTGCTGCCGTCGCTGGGCGAGGAGGGCCAGGTCGCCATCCGGGCGCTCGGCTCGCTCGTGGACGGCGCCGAGGCGACCGCCTACGACCCGCCGGCGGTGGCCCGCGTCAAGGGCTCGTCGCGGATGCAGAAGCTGCTGCGCAAGGCGGCCCGCGGCGCGCTGGACCTGGCGGCGCCCGGTACCGAGCACACCGGCCGGACCGCCACCACGGCGAACGGGACCGGGAACGGGAACGGCGACGGCGACGCCCAGCTGTCCCTGGACGGCCTCTTCGACGCCGCCGGGGACGGCACCGGCCGGGAGACCCCCGCCAACGGCGGCCGCCGCAGACGCACCCGGACCGCGCCCGCCGCCCGGCCCGCCCACCTGCGGGTCGTCGCGTTCGGCGGCCGGATCGAGCTGGACGCCGACGAGCTGCGCGCCATCCGGCAGTCCGCCCTCGGCGGCACCGCACCGGTCAACCTGCTGCGCCCCCGGGCCCGCCGGCTGATCCTGGACGCCCTGTGGACCAAGTCGGGCGTCGCCCGCCGCTACACCGACCCCGAACTCGCCGCCGAGGCGCGCCAGGGCTTCGACGAGGACATCACCACCGAGACCGACTTCCAGGAGTTCCTGGACGCCTGGTGGCCGGAGCTGACCCCGCGCGGGGTGCTGGCCGCCATGGCCGACGAGCGCCTGCTCGGCCGCTGGGCGCGCCGGCTCCTCAACACGCGCGAGGTACGCCAACTGGCCCGCTCGCTCCAGCGGCTGGACCCCGCCGGGCACGGGCCGCTGTCGGTGCACGACGTCGCCCTGCTGGACGAGCTGCAGACGGTCCTCGGCGCCCCGATGCGCCCGGCCCGCCCGCGCGAGGCCGATCCGCTGGACCATCTGACCGGCCTGGAG
Organism: Streptomyces sp. NPDC001219; assembly: GCF_053597915.1. NCBI lineage: Bacteria > Bacillati > Actinomycetota > Actinomycetes > Kitasatosporales > Streptomycetaceae > Streptomyces > Streptomyces sp. NPDC001219. The sequence continues at coordinate 47,168 of NZ_JBSFJF010000042.1, forward strand.
GAGCTGACCACCTACAGCGACCGCAACGGCGGCGGCCGCGGTCGCCGCGAACGGCTGGAGGAGGAGCGCACCGACTACGCCCATGTCATCGTCGACGAGGCCCAGGACCTGACGCCGATGCAGTGGCGGATGGTCGGCCGCCGCGGCCGGCACGCGACCTGGACCGTCGTCGGCGACCCCGCGCAGTCCTCCTGGTCCGACCCCGACGAGGCCGCCGACGCCCGCGACGAGGCGCTCGGCACCCGCCCGCGCCGCCGCTTCACGCTCACCGTGAACTACCGCAACCCCGCGGAGATCGCCGAACTGGCCGCCCGGGTACTGGCGCTGGCGATGCCCGGTATGCCGTCGCCGAGGGCGGTCCGCTCCACGGGCCTGGAGCCCCGCTTCGCGCTCGCGGACGGGGCCGGGGACGGCGGGAACCGGCCCGCCGGCGACGGCGCCCTGGAGCGGGCCACGGTCGCCGAGGCCGAACGGCTGCTGGGCGAGGTGGACGGCACGGTCGGCGTCGTGGTGGCGATGAACCGCCGTGCGCAGGCCCGCCGTTGGCTGGCCCCGCTCGGCGACCGGGTGGTGGCGCTGGGCTCCCTGGAGGCCAAGGGCCTGGAGTACGACGCGACGCTGGTGGTGTCACCCGCCGAGATCGCCGACGAGTCCCCGGCCGGACTGCGGGTGCTGTACGTGGCGCTGACCCGGGCCACCCAGCAGCTGACCGTGCTGTCCGCCACCCGGGACGAGCCGGACGCGGCCGGAGTGCCCGACCTGCTGCGGGACTGAGTGCCTGCCGGCACCCGTACGGCGGCCCGCGCCGGGCGGCCGCGCCGCCGTACGGGGGGTCTTGAAATCCGGCCCGCGGGACGGGATTCGCTTCCGGGGAGGGTTTGTTAGCCTGGGTGACGGCACCGGCTCGATCCAAGCCCCCGGGCCCAACCATCGTCGCTACGAGCGACCACTTGCCGCGAGGCGAGCATGGCGGGTCGGTGCCGCTAGAAGTGAGAGAGGTCCACGTCACCCCGGTGACGTGGACCTCTTTTCTGTGCGTGCCGCTTCTCGTATGGTGGAATTCACTTTCCGAAGTCGCCTCGGCGTCCGCGAACAAAAAGTTCGCAATTCCGGCTGGCTACCGCGTACTCCGCGGTAGGTGCGACGATCGGACGGCAATCCAGCGACACAGTGAAAGCAGAGGAAGTCGGCCATGGCAACGGCGCCCAGCGTCTCCTACTCGATGACGGTCCGGCTGGAGGTGCCCGCGAGCGGAACCGCGGTCTCCCAGCTCACCACGGCCGTCGAGTCCCACGGAGGCTCGGTGACCGGCCTCGACGTCACTGCGTCCGGACACGAGAAGCTCCGCATCGACGTCACCATCGCGGCGACCTCCACGGCCCACGCCGACGAGATCGTCCAGCAGCTGCGCACCATCGAGGGCGTCTCGCTGGGCAAGGTCTCCGACCGTACGTTCCTGATGCACCTCGGCGGCAAGATCGAGATGTCGTCGAAACACCCCATCCGCAACCGCGACGACCTGTCGATGATCTACACGCCCGGCGTCGCCCGCGTCTGCCAGGCCATCGCCGACAACCCCGAGGACGCCCGCCGCCTGACCATCAAGCGCAACAGCGTCGCGGTGGTCACCGACGGCTCCGCCGTCCTCGGCCTCGGCAACATCGGCCCCAAGGCCGCCCTGCCCGTCATGGAGGGCAAGGCGGCCCTCTTCAAGCGCTTCGCCGGCATCGACGCCTGGCCGCTGTGCCTGGACACCCAGGACACCGACGCCATCGTGGAGATCGTCAAGGCCATCGCCCCCGGCTTCGCCGGCATCAACCTGGAGGACATCTCCGCCCCCCGCTGCTTCGAGATCGAGGCGCGGCTGCGCGAGGCCCTGGACATCCCGGTCTTCCACGACGACCAGCACGGCACCGCCATCGTGGTGCTCGCCGCGCTCACCAACGCGCTGCGTGTCGTCGGCAAGAAGACCGAGGACGTCCGGGTCGTGATGTCCGGCGCCGGCGCGGCCGGTACCGCCATCCTCAAGCTGCTGATCGCGGCCGGTGTCCGGCACGCCGTCGTCGCCGACATCCACGGTGTGGTGCACGCCGGCCGTACCGACCTGGTCGACGCCGACCCGGACTCGCCGCTGCGCTGGATCGCCGACAACACCAACCCCGAGGGCGTCACCGGCACCCTCAAGGAGGCCGTGGTCGGCGCGGACGTCTTCATCGGCGTCTCGGCGCCCAACGTCCTGGACGGCGACGACGTCGCGCGGATGGCCGACGGCGCGATCGTGTTCGCCCTCGCCAACCCCGACCCGGAGGTCGACCCGGCCGTCGCCCGGCAGACCGCCGCCGTCGTGGCCACCGGCCGCTCCGACTTCCCGAACCAGATCAACAACGTCCTGGTCTTCCCCGGCGTCTTCCGCGGGCTCCTGGACGCCCACTCCCGTACGGTGAACACCGAGATGATGCTGGCCGCGGCCGGCGCCCTCGCGGACGTCGTCCTGGAGGACGAGGTCAACCCGAACTACATCATCCCCAGCGTCTTCAACGAGAAGGTCGCGGGCGCGGTGGCGGGTGCGGTCCGGGAGGCCGCGAAGAGCGGTGACCCGGCTGTGACGGCCACCACGGGGGTCTGAGCACGGCGCGTCGCTGGACACGCCGTCGTTGAGGCCCCCATAGGGTAGGCGGGCAGTAAGCGACCGCCGCCCTGTGGGGCCGGCCCGGAGCGGAAATGACACGGAGCGTCACCACGGGCAAGTCAGTGGCGCTTTTCGTGTGACCCTCCTGGGTGCCGGATTGGCTTTACCGCCGCAGGTGGGGGCAGGATGCGTAATCGGGCGCGAGGGTCTGGCACCAGACCCGGGTCCGGGGACTGTCCGAGGACCCTGGCAGCATCGGCTTCGATCTCACGCCTCATTGGCAAGAAGAACACGGGAGTACAAACATGAACCGCAGTGAGCTGGTGGCCGCTCTGGCCGATCGCGCCGAGGTGACCCGTAAGGACGCCGACGCCGTTCTGGCCGCCCTCGCCGAGGTGACCGGCGAGGTCGTCGCCAAGGGCGACGAGAAGGTCACCATCCCCGGCTTCCTCACCTTCGAGCGCACCCACCGTGCCGCTCGCACCGCGCGCAACCCGCAGACCGGCGACCCGATCCAGATCCCGGCCGGCTACAGCGTGAAGGTCTCCGCGGGCTCCAAGCTCAAGGAAGCCGCCAAGGGTAAGTAAGACCCTCAGCACGGCAGACAGGGCGGCCATCCCTCCCAGGGGTGGCCGCCTTTCGCGTGCTTTCTCGCGTGCCTCTCCCGGGCCCCGGGCCCGCGTCCGCCAGGCGGCCCGTGGCGCCCGGGGCGGCCGGCGGGGGTGGATTGGGAAGCCGGGCCGGTCCGCGGCCGCCTGAGGGGCCGTCACGGCCGTACGACGGGGCGGGCACGAGGCCCGGCCCGCTCCCGCATGCGGGAGACGGCAACGGCAGGCGGCTTTCCGGTCACCGGGGGCCGTCGTCCCGCCCGTCGCACAGGGCGTGGTCGGTCAGGTCGGTGACGCCCCGTATCTGACGCCGGGCGGTGTCCTGGTCCCCGGGGCGGCTGTGCGCGGAGACGGTGAGGGTGGTCCGCCCGTCCGGGGTCACGGCGGGCCAGAACAGATAGCCGAACCCGCTGCCGCCGTGTCCCCAGTACCCGCCGCCGCAGGACAGCGGCGTCCAGAAGAGGCCGAGCCCGGCGCGGGTGCCCGGGGGATCGCCGTGGTCGTCGGGGACGTCGACCGTCCGCTGCATCTGAGCGAGCTGGGCGGGGGCCAGCAGCTTCCCCCGCAGCAGCGCGCCGAAGAACCGTCCGGTGTCCGCCGCCGTACTGATCATCGAACCGTCGGCGTCCCCGTCGAAGGGGAGGTACGCGACCGTGGTGTCGGTCATCGGCCCGTCCGGCGCGAACTGCTGGTAGTTGCGGGCGTGCGGGCGCGGCAGGAACGGGTGGTTGCCGGGCGTGCGGGTGTGGGTCAGGCGCAGCGGACGCAGAATGCGGCTGTGGACCTCCTGCTCCCAGGAGTGGCCCGTGACCGCCCTGATCACCATGCCGGCGAGGACGTAGTTGGTGTTGGAGTACTCCCAGCGCGTACCGGGGCGGGAGGTCGGCGGGTGGCGCAGGGCCAGGGCGACGCGCTGCCCGGAGGTGTGGACGGTCCAGCGGTGGTGGCGGTATCCGGCGGCGCCCGCTTCCGGGGCGACGTCCTTGATGTAGTCGGGTAGTCCGCTGGTGTGCCGGAGCAGTTGGCCGAGGGTGATCCGGCGGCCGTCGTTCCCGTGGCCCCGGACCACGCCCGGCAGCCAGGTGTCCACCGTGTCGGTCAGCGACAGCCGCCCCTCACCGGCGAGCTGGAGCAGCACGGTCGCGACGAAGGTCTTGGTGGTGCTGCCGATCCGGAGGTACCCGTCAGCGGGCACCGGCCGTCCGGTGCCGAGAGCGCCGACCCCGCTGCGGACGGTGCGTAACCCCTCGGGTGTGTCCCGTCTGGCCGACACACCGGTGACGCCGGCGTCCCGCAGCGCGTCGGCGTCCCGTTGCATACGGGAGGCGGGGGTGGCGGCTGCCGCCGCGGTGCCCGCGGGGAGGAGCGTGGTGAGGAGGGCGACGGACAGGGCGGCCGCCGTCCGGCGGGCCCTTCGCAGGGGTGTGATCGACATGCGGCAACGGTAGGAGCGGGGCAGCCGCGGACACCATGCGGTCCGCCCCAGTTGTGTGGTGGGGTTCTCCACCGCACGGTGCCCGTACGCCCGTTGTCAGCACGCGGCCCCGGCAGCCGCGAGGGCCGCCGGGGCCGGAGCGTAAAGCCGGTCCGTCCGTGCTCAGTTGGGCAGTGCGCCGTTCGGCAGTTCGACGTCGGCGCCGAGCTCCACGAGTTTCTCCATGAAGTTCTCGTAGCCGCGGTTGATCAGGTCGATGCCGTGCACCCGGGAGGTGCCCTGGGCCGCCAGCGCCGCGATCAGGTACGAGAAGCCGCCGCGCAGGTCGGGGATGACCAGGTCGGAGCCCTGCAGCTTGGTCGGTCCGGAGACGACCGCGGAGTGCAGGAAGTTGCGCTGACCGAAGCGGCAGGCGGAGCCGCCCAGGCACTCCCGGTAGAGCTGGATGTGCGCGCCCATCTGGTTGAGCGCGGAGGTGAAGCCGAGCCGGGACTCGTAGACCGTCTCGTGCACGATCGACAGGCCCGACGCCTGGGTCAGCGCGACGACCAGCGGCTGCTGCCAGTCGGTCTGGAAGCCGGGGTGGACGTCGGTCTCCAGGGCGATGGCGTTGAGCAGGCCGCCCGGGTGCCAGAAGCGGATGCCCTCGTCCTCGATCTGGAAGGCGCCGCCGACCTTGCGGAAGGTGTTGAGGAAGGTCATCATCGACCGCTGCTGTGCGCCGCGGACGTAGATGTTGCCCTCGGTGGCCAGCGCCGCGGACGCCCAGGAGGCCGCCTCCAGGCGGTCCGGGAGGGCGCGGTGGGTGTAGCCGTCGAGCTTGTCGACACCGGTGATCCGGATCGTCCGGTCGGTGTCCATGGAGATGATCGCGCCCATCTTCTGCAGCACGCAGATGAGGTCCTCGATCTCCGGCTCCACGGCGGCGTTCGACAGCTCGGTGACGCCCTCGGCCAGCACGGCGGTCAGCAGCACCTGCTCGGTCGAGCCGACCGACGGGTACGGCAGCCGGATCTTGGTGCCGCGCAGTCGCTGCGGGGCCTCCAGATACTGCCCGTCGGCGCGCTTCTCGATCGTCGCGCCGAACTGGCGCAGCACGTCGAAGTGGAAGTCCACGGGCCGGCCGCCGATGTCGCAGCCGCCCAGGCCCGGGATGAAGGCGTGGCCGAGGCGGTGCAGCAGCGGGCCGCAGAACAGGATCGGAATCCGGGAGGAGCCCGCGTGCGCGTCGATGTCCGCGACGTTGGCGCTCTCCACGCGCGACGGGTCGAGGATCAGCTCACCCGGCTCGTCACCCGGGCGCACCGTGACACCGTGCAGCTGCAGCAGCCCGCGCACCACGCGTACGTCGCGGATGTCGGGCACGTTGCGCAGTCGGCTGGGGCCGCTCCCGAGGAGGGCGGCGACCATGGCCTTGGGCACAAGGTTCTTCGCGCCGCGAACCCGGATCTCGCCCTCGAGCGGGGTGCCGCCGTGGACAAGCAGTACGTCGTCAGTAGAGACGGTCATGGATCTCGCGTTCCTGGAGACGGGCAGGGGCCAAGCTGAAATGGTAAGGGCGGCGGAGGGTGTGCCCGTAGGCCCGTGCAGGCTTTGAACGTGTAATGGCTTTGTCACAACACGCTCCGCTACGGTCCGCCTTTGATTCGTAATCGCCCTTTGGGGCAATTGCCAGGGATTGTCGGCAATGGGCGGTCCGGCGCCGAGGTCGTGCGCCGGTGCTGCCGCCGTACGCCCTGCCCTGCTCTCGCACGGGTCCCGGCGTTGACTCCCCGCTCCGGGCAGAAGTGCGGGATCATGTGGCCATGACCGAGGTGTCCTCGCTCACAGGGCGGCTGCTCGTCGCGACACCCGCGCTCGCCGATCCGAACTTCGACCGCGCGGTGGTGCTGCTCCTCGACCACGACGAGGAGGGCTCCCTCGGCGTGGTCCTGAACCGTCCCACCCCGGTGGGCGTCGCGGACATCCTCGCCCCCTGGGCCGCGCTGACCGGCGAGCCGGGGGTGGTCTTCCAGGGCGGGCCGGTGTCGCTGGACTCGGCGCTCGGGGTGGCCGTCGTGCCGGGCGGGATGTCCGGCGAGGGCGGCATCCCGTCGGTGGACAGCGGCGCCCTCTCCCACGGCGACGGCGCGACGCCGGCCGGGGCGCCGGCCGCGGACCGGGCGGGCGTGCAGTCGGGTGACGAGCCGCTGGGCTGGCGCAGGGTGCACGGGGCGATCGGGCTGGTCGACCTGGAGGCCCCGCCGGAACTGCTCGCGGCGGTGCTCGGCAGCCTGCGGATCTTCGCCGGCTACGCGGGCTGGGGTCCGGGCCAGCTGGAGGACGAGCTGGTCGAGGGCGCCTGGTACGTGGTCGAGTCGGAGCCCGGCGACGTCTCCTCGCCCGATCCGGAGCAGCTGTGGCGCGCGGTGCTGCGGCGGCAGCGCAACGAACTGGCGATGGTAGCCACGTATCCGGACGATCCGTCGCTGAACTGACGGTTGCCGGGGCGCGCGGCCGCGGGGTGGCCGGAGGTGCCGTGCGGTCTGGCTGAGGCTGCCGGGCAGACTGGCTGGAACTGATTCCTCCGGCCCTGGGTGGCAGGTGCACACTCGGCCAAATTTTGTTGACGACTTGATTATTGTGACGGCTTCGTCATGGGGAATTGTCGGACCCCGTCGCTAAGGTGCGGGATGACAGGGGACGGTGCGCGGCCGCGTCGGCGGGGCCGTGCTGGACACACGGGGAGAGGCCATGCACAGGCCGAGCGTGCCCGAGGATCTGGACCACCCGGAGCGCCTGTGGGCGCGCGCCGCGACACTGGCGGTAGTGGCGGCCGCCGTGGACGACGCCGACGAATTCTCCTGGAGCGACCAGGGCTTGCAGTGCTGGAACGTCGGCGGCAGCTACTGGTGGCGGCTGAAGATGTTCGAGGACGGCCGGGCCCTGCTGTGCGGGCAGGACTCCGACGGCAGTCACACGCACAGCGGAGGCCGCCGGATCGACTTCCTCGCCGACGGTCCCGAGTGGCTTCCCTGGGCGGACCTGCGGGAGGACGCCGACGGCAATCTCTTCGGCTTCGTCTACTGGTGGCAGGACGGCGCCTGGGGCCGCGCCCCGTACCCCGAGAAGATGCCGGACGACGGCCTGGAGACGGCCATGAGCTGGGTGGCGCCCGGTGACGACGCCATCAGGAAGATCGCCGAGGACCTCGTGGCGCTCACGGAGACCGAGGTCGACGCCGTGGGCGCGGTGCGCGCCTTCCTCGCCGCCGCCGAGTCCCGCACGGTCCGCGCGCAGGACGTCGCCACCCTGCTCGACACGGTCTGCGGCCCGGACGCCTGGTACGAGGTCCGGCCGGACGCCGCCCTGGCCTTCGCCACGGAGCTGGGGCTGACGGCCGGGGAGCGGGACGGGATGGCGGTGGCTTCGTAGCGGCCGCGGGGGCGCGGGGCGGGCCCGGCGCCGTGCGCGCTGCCCGGGGTGGCGCCGGGTGGCGGCGGTGGCTCCGGTGCTTCACCCGGCGGTGGGCCGAGGCTCCCGGGTTGTCGCGCGCGTGAGTACCCTTGGCTGTTATGAGCACTGTTGAGCCCGAGCGCGGGGCAGGCACGGGGACCCTCGTAGAGCCGACACCGCAGGTGTCGCACGGCGACGGCGACCACGAGCGCTTCGCCCACTATGTCCAGAAAGACAAGATCATGGCGAGCGCACTCGACGGCACCCCCGTCGTGGCGCTGTGCGGCAAGGTCTGGGTACCGGGGCGCGACCCGAAGAAGTACCCGGTCTGCCCCATGTGCAAGGAGATCTTCGAGTCCATGGGCGCCGGTGGCGACAAGGACAAGGGCGGCAAGGACGGCGGCAAGAAGTAGCCGCAGGCAGCCGCCACGGGCCGTCCCCCGCCGGGACGGCCCGTCGGGCCGCCGGTGCACGGGCACGGCGGCCGGGCGCGCCGCAGTCGCTCAGCGGCGCCCGCTCACGCTCAGCCCCTGAGCGCCCAAAGCCGAGAGCCGCAGGACACCGGTGTCGTCCCGCGGTGACGGCGTCCCGCCTCGGGTACGGGCCCGGGTCCCTCGCGGCCCGGGCCCGTTCGCGTACCCCGGCGCACAACTTCCCGCCTCCTCGCCGGAATTGCGCCGTTTTTCGGCGCCCGCCCCCGCCCGCTCCGTGTGCCGGTCAGCTCCGCCCGCACCACCAGGGCGCCCCCCGCCCCGCTCCGCGCCCGGCAGTCCTCCGCACGCCGTTCGGCCCGCACGCCGTTCGGCCCGTACGGCGCGGGACCGTGGCAGCATCGCCCGTGACGACCGGCCCCGCGCCGGTCCGCTCCGCTGTGTACGCGTACCGGCCGGAACGCCCCTGGGCCGGCCGGGCCTTCGGCTCGGTGAAGGACGGACGGCATGCCCGACACGGACCCCACCCCCACGGCACCGGGCGGCGGCCTGATCCCGGCGCCGCTGAGCATCGACGGGCCGGGGCGCGGCACCGTACGCCTGGGCCAGGACACCGCGTTGGCGGCCGGGCCCGGCACCGAGGGCACCGCGCGCTGGCTGCGGGCCACCCTCGGCGAGGCCTTCGGCCTGCCGCTGCCGCCCGGCTCCGGCCCGGCGGCGGACACCCTCGCCCTCGGCCTGGACCCGGCCCTGCCCCCGGAGGGCTACCGGCTGGCGGCCGACGCCCGCCGGGGCGTACGGATCACCGGCGGCGGCCCGGCCGGCGTCTTCTGGGGAGCGCAGACGCTGCGGCAGCTCCTCGGCCCGCGGGCCTTCCGCCGGGCGCCGCTCGCACCAGGGTGTGAGCCCGTCCTGCCATCGCTGGCCCTTGAGGACGCGCCCCGCTTCGGCTGGCGCGGCATGCTGCTCGACGTCGCCCGGCACTTCCTACCCAAGGACGGGGTGCTGCGCTGCCTCGACCTGCTCGCCGCCCACAAGCTCAACGTCCTGCACCTCCACCTCACCGATGACCAGGGCTGGCGGATCGAGATCAGGCGCTACCCGAAGCTGACCGGGACCGGTGCCTGGCGGGAGCGCACCAAACTCGGGCACCGGGCCTCACCGTTGTGGGACGAACGCCCGCACGGCGGCTACTACACCCAGGACGACATCCGCGAGATCGTCGCCTACGCCGCCCAGCGGCACATCACCGTCGTCCCCGAGATCGACATCCCCGGACACTCGCAGGCCGCCATCGCCGCGTACCCCGCACTCGGCAACACCGACGTCATCGACACCACCTCCCTGAAGGTCTGGGACACCTGGGGCGTCAACCCCAACGTCCTGGCGCCCACCGACAACACCCTGCGGTTCTACGAGCACGTCCTCGACGAGGTCCTCGCCCTCTTCCCCTCGCCGTTCGTGCACATCGGCGGCGACGAGTGCCCCAAGGACCAGTGGCGCGCCTCCGCCACCGCGCAGGCGCGGATCGCCGAGCTGTCGCTGGCCGGCGAGGACGGGCTGCAGAGCTGGTTCATCCGGCACTTCGACCGCTGGCTCACCGCCCGCGGCCGGCGGCTGATCGGCTGGGACGAGATCCTGGAGGGCGGCCTGGCCGACGGCTCCCGCCCGTCGCCCGCCACCGCCCTGCCTGACGCGCAGTGCGCGGCCTCTTTTGTGGTCTCCTCCTGGCGCGGCTGCGCGGGCGGTGTCGCAGCCGCGAAATCCGGCCATGACGTCGTCATGTGTCCCGAACAGCAGGTGTACCTCGACCACCGTCAACACCCCTCCCCGGACGAGCCGGTGCCGATCGGCTTCGTACGGACCCTGGAGGACGTCTACCGCTTCGAGCCGGTACCGCCGGAGCTCACGCCCGAGCAGGCCGCGCACGTCCTGGGCACCCAGGCGAACGTCTGGACCGAGGTCATGGACAGTCAGCAGCGCCTCGACTACCAGGTCTTTCCGCGGCTGGCCGCCTTCGCCGAGGTCGCCTGGTCCCGGCTGCCCGCCCCCGCCGAACGCGACTACCAGGACTTCACCCGGCGGATGGCCGTCCACTACACCCGGCTCGACGCCCTCGGCGTCGGCTACCGCCCGCCCGGCGGCCCCCTCCCGTGGCAGAAACGCCCCGGGGTGCTCGGACGCCCGATCGACGGGGCGCCCCCAAACGTGTGAGCCCGGGGGCAAGGACGGCGCCCGCCCGGCCGGACCCTGGGACCGTGGTGCGGTACGGCGGTTCCCCCCTCCGCACCGCAGTGCCGGACGAAACGGGCGGCGGTCCGTCCGGGGGCGGAGCGCCGCTTCGCGGACCCTCGCGCCGAGGGCCCGGGAAGATGTGCCAGAGTTGCCACGTCCGGGCCGTGAGCACGTACCGTACGGCGGAGCGGAACTGCCGGGACACCGGGGAAGGGGCAGCTGGCTTGACCACGCACGCACCGCACGCGTCGCACACGGTGACGTTGCCGGCCTCGCTCGACGAGGCGGTGGCGGCGCTCACCGCCATGCCCGCCGCCGTGCCCGTCGCGGGTGGCACCGATCTCATGGCGGCGGTCAACGCCGGACACCTCAGACCCGCAGCCCTGGTGGGGCTCAACCGGATCAGCGAGATCCGCGGCTGGCAGTACCTGGACGGCCATGCGCTGCTCGGCGCCGGCCTCACCCTCGCCCGTATGGGACGCCCCGACTTCGCCGCCCTGATCCCGGGCCTCGCCGCCGCCGCCCGCGCGGCCGGCCCGCCGCAGGTCCGCAACGCCGGCACCCTCGGCGGCAACATCGTGACCTCCGCACCCACGGGCGACACCCTCCCGGTGCTCGCCGCCCTCGAAGCCACGGTGATCATCGCCGGTCCCGGGGGCGGCCGCCGCGAGATCCCGGTCAGCCACCTGCTGGCCGGCCGGGAGATGCTGAGCCCCGGCGAACTCGTCGGCTTCGTACGGGTGCCGCTGCTGCACGCCCCGCAGACCTTCCTCAAGGCGACCGGCCGCACCGGCCCCGGCCGCGCCACCGCCTCGGTCGCGCTCGTCCTGGACCCGGCCAGGCGCGGCGTGCGCTGCGCGGTGGGCGCGGTCGCCGCCATGCCGCTGCGCCCCCTGGAGGCCGAGCAATGGGTGGCCTCGCTCATCGACTGGGACGGCGAACGCGGCCTGGTGCCCGAGGCGCTGACGGCCTTCGGCGACTATGTCGCCGCCGCCTGCATCCCGGACCCGGCCCCGCCCGAGGACGGTTCGGAACCGGCCGCCCTGCCGCCGGCCGCCCTGCATCTGCGCCGTACGGTGGCAGCCCTGGCCCGCCGCGCACTGGGGAGGGCGCTCTCATGAGCGAGCGCAGCGTGCGGGTCCTCCCGGCCGTCGGCCGGGGGATCGTCAGCGAAAGGTGCGCGCCTCGCGACTGCGAGGCCGAGCGAAGCGAGGGCTCGGCATGAGCGACGCAGACAACCGCCACCCGTACCAGCCGCACCCCGAGCAGGGCTGGCAGCCGCTGCCGCAGGGCGGCGAGTACGAGTCGGAGGCGACCGCCTTCGTCCAGCTCCCGGAGGGCTTCACCACCGGGGCCTACGGCGGTGGGTCGCCCCGGTACAACACCCCGGGCCCCGAGCCGCTCGCCGCGCCCGGCCACGGCTACACCCCGCCGTCCTCGTTCAGTTCGCACCCCGCCACCCCGATGGACGACCCGGGCGCCGACCCGGCGTCCACCGCCCAGTGGACGATGCCGTTCGCGGACTCCCCGGGCGGTTACGCGGACCCGGCCGCGGCCTACCCGGCCCGGACGGAGCACGCGCCGCACCACGACCCGTCCGCCGGCTACCAGGGCGGCGCGCCCGAGGCCGGCCGGCACTGGGGCGGCGCCTCCGTGGACTGGCCCGTGGCGGGCAGCCCGGAGGCGGGCGCCGCCGGGTCCTGGTCGGTCCCCGCCGCGGCGGACGACGGCCTGGAGGAATCCGGCGAGTACCTGGTCGGCGAGGACGGTCTGACGGGTCATACGGGACTCACGGGCGACCACCCGGGCCTCCCCGGCCATTCCGGCCATCCGGGGCATCAGGGCCTTACGGGGCACGGCGCCACCGCCGAGTACCACGGCGGCTACCAGGACGCCGGTGCGTACGGCGACGCCGGGAACCCGGCGGACACCGGCGGGGCCGCCCACACCGGGCACTGGAACTTCACCGCCGGACCGAGCGCCACCGCCGCGCCCGCGACGCACCCAGGAGAGCCGCAGGAGGCCGCACACGGCGGCGCGGCCCATGACCCCTTCGGCGGCCCCGCGGGCGCCCCGTACGCGCACGAGAGCGGCCTGCCGGGCCACCACGCCGGGTCGGGCGGCGAACTGCCCGCAGACGGCGGCCCGTCGGCCGGCGACCCGTACGCCACGGGCGGCCACCCCGGCGCCGGCGACGCGACCGGCCACTGGTCGCTGCCCGCCGACGCGCTCGCCCAGTGGCCGCCGGCCACGGAGGCGGCGCAGCCGCCGCACGACGAGGCGCCGCACCGGCCGGAGACGGCGGACCGTCCCGGCGTTGCGGCGGACGCGACGGGCGGGCACGGCTGGACGGTCCCGGCGGCCGAGGGCGAACAGCAGGAGCACTCCGGCGTGTTCACGCACGCCGACGCGGCCGGACACCCGGCGCCCGCCTCGCCCGCCGCCCCGGAGGCCGACGGAACGGCGGACGCTCCCACGGACCCCGCGGAGCCCGTACACACCGACCCCGGCGCGCACCCCGCGCCCGGCGAGCCCGCGGACACCACCGCCCCGGCGGGCACCACGGACGCCACGGCCGGGCCCGAGGCCCACGAGCCGCACGAGCCCGCCAACGACACCGCCGACGCCACCGGCACCGCCGGTTCCCCCGACGGCACGCACCCCGCCACCGGAGACCCCACGGGCGCCGACGTGGCCGACGCGGCCGCCGAGGACCCCACCGGCCTCGTCGACGGGCTCGCCGCCGCCGCGCGCACCTCCGACCTGACGGCCGACCCCGGCGCCGACGACCACGACGAACACCCCGCCGCCTCCTACGTGCTGCGCGTCAACGGCATCGACCGGCCGGTCACCGACGCCTGGATCGGCGAGTCGCTGCTCTACGTGCTGCGCGAACGGCTCGGCCTGGCCGGTGCCAAGGACGGCTGCTCGCAGGGTGAGTGCGGGGCCTGTTCCGTCCAGGTGGACGGCCGGCTGGTGGCGTCCTGCCTGGTGCCCGCGGCCACCACGGCGGGCAGCGAGGTCCGTACCGTCGAGGGGCTCGCCGAGAACGGCGTGCCCTCCGACGTGCAGCGCGCGCTCGCCGCCTCCGGTGCGGTGCAGTGCGGCTTCTGCGTACCGGGGATGGCGATGACCGTCCACGACCTCCTGGAGGGCAACCACGCCCCCAGCGAGCTGGAGACCCGCAAGGCGCTGTGCGGCAACCTCTGCCGCTGCTCCGGCTACCGGGCCGTGCTCGACGCCGTCGACGAGGTCGTCAAGGGCCGCGCGGACACCGCGGAGGCGTCCGGTGCGCCCGCGGACGCGCCGGACGGGGCGGCGCCCGCGGACACCGCCCGCATTCCCCACCAGGCGGGCCCCGCCGACGAGACGGGCCACGCCCCGCACGACCAGGACCGGCACACGGGAGGCTCCGCATGAGCAAGCGCAGCACGGGGGTCACCCCGGCCGGAGGCCGGGGAAGCACCGGGGAGCGGTGCGCGCTGAGCGAAGGCGGGGCAGGGCGAAGCGAGGTTTCGGCATGAGTGGTACGTCCGACGGCGCAGGCACCGCCACCGCGACCCCCGCGGCGGGTGTCCGGATTCCGGATGAGCCGCCGCACGGCCTGGGCGTCTCGCTGCCGCCCGCCGACGCGCCGGCGAAGACCGAGGGCACCTTCCCGTACGCCGCCGACCTGTGGGCCGAGGGGCTGTTGTGGGCCGCGGTGCTGCGCTCGCCGCACCCCCGCGCGCGCATCCTGTCCATCGACACCAAGCAGGCGGCGGAGATGCCGGGCGTGCGCGTCGTCGTCACCCACGAGGACGTGCCCGGTGACGCGGGGCACGGCCGGGGTACCGCCGACCGCCCGGTCTTCGCCAAGGACGAGGTCCGCCACCACGGCGAGCCGATCGCCGCGGTGGCCGCCGAGCACCCCGACGCGGCACGGCTGGCCGCCGCCGCCATCGCCGTCGAGTACGAGGTCCTCGACGCGGTCACCGATCCCCAACTGGCCTTCGAGGCCGAGCCCTTGCACCCGGACGGCAACCTCATCCGGCACATCCCGCTCCGCTTCGGCGACGCCGACGCCCTCGGCGAGGTGATGGTCGAGGGGCTCTACCGGATCGGCCGGCAGGACCCGGCGCCCATCGGGGCCGAGGCCGGGCTCGCGGTGCCGCGCCCCGACGGCGGGGTGGAGATCTACACCGCCTCCACGGACCCGCACACCGACCGCGATCTGGCCGCCGCCTCCTTCGGCCTCGCGCCGGAGCAGGTCAAGGTCGTGGTGACCGGCGTGCCCGGCGCCACCGCCGACCGCGAGGACCCCGGCATCCAGCTCTCGCTGGGCCTGCTGGCGCTGCGTACGGGCTGCCCCGTCAAGCTCGCCGCCACCCGCGAGGAGTCCTTCCTCTCGCACGCCCACCGCCACCCCACGCTGCTGCGCTACCGCCACCACGCGGACGCCGACGGCAAGCTGGTGAAGGTCGAGGCGCAGATCCTCATGGACGCCGGCGCCTACGCCGACACCTCGGCCGACGCGCTCGCCGCCGCCGTCTCGTTCTCCTGCGGCCCGTACGTCGTCCCGCACGCGGTCGTCGACGGCTGGGCGGTGCGCACCAACAACCCGCCGTCCGGCCACGTACGCGGCGAGGGCGCGATGCAGGTCTGCGCCGCCTACGAGGGCCAGATGGACAAGCTGGCGGCCCGGCTGGGCCTGGAGCCCGACGAGTTGCGGCTGCGCAACGTCATGGCCACCGGCGACCTGCTGCCCACCGGGCAGACCGTGACCTGCCCCGCCCCGGTCGCCGAACTCCTGGACGCCGTCAAGGAAGCGCCGCTTCCCGAGCTGCCCAAGGACGCGCCCGAAGCGGAGTGGCTGCTTCCCGGCGGGCCCGAGGGGGCCGGTGAGCCGGGCGCGGTACGCCGCGGTGTCGGCTACGGGCTGGGCATGGTGCACATGCTCGGCGCGGAGGGCACCGACGAGGTCTCCACCGCGACCGTCAAGGTCAGCGGCTCGGTCGCCACCGTCATCTGCGCCGCCGTCGAGACCGGCTCCGGGTTCTCCACCCTGGCGCGGCAGATCGTGCAGGAGACGCTCGGTGTCGAGGAGGTGCATGTCGCGGGCGTCGACACCGACCAGCCGCCGGCCGGACCGGCCTGCCACGGGCGGCACACCTGGGTCTCCGGCGGCGCCGTCGAGCGCGCCGCCAAGATGGTCCGCACCCAGCTTCTCCAGCCGCTGGCCCACAAGTTCGGGATGTCCACCGAGCTGCTGCAGATCAACGACGGCAAGATCACCTCGTACGACGGGGTGCTCAGCACCACCGTCGCCGAGGCGCTGGACGGCAAGGAACTGTGGGCCACCGCCCAGTGCCGCCCGCACCCGACCGAACCGCTGGACGAGGGCGGCCAGGGCGACGCGTTCGTCGGCCTCGCCTTCTGCGCGATCCGCTGCGTGGCCGACGTCGACATCGAACTCGGCACCATCCGGGTGGTGGAGATGACCGTCGCCCAGGACGTGGGCCGGGTGCTCAACCCCCGCCAGCTGCGGGCCCGTATCGAGGCCGGGGTCACCCAGGGCATGGGCGCCGCCCTGATGGAGAACCTCCGCACCACCCGCGGCCAGGTCCGCCACCCCGATCTGACCGGCTACGCGCTGCCAACCGCCCTGGACGCCCCGGAGATCCGGATCGTCAAGCTGGTCGAGGAGCGCGACGTGATCGCCCCCTTCGGCGCCAAGCCCGCCAGCGCGGTCCCGGTGGTCACCGCCCCGGCCGCCGTGGCCTCCGCCGTCCGCGCCGCCACCGGCCGCCCCATCGGCCGCCTCCCGATCCGCCCCCAGGCGGCAGTGGCACAGGTGGTCCAGCAGTAAGGGCGGCCAGAGGGCACCGGAAGAAACGGGCCCCGTAGGCACCGAGCGCACCCGGAGGCGGTCCCACAGGGTTGGGGCCGCCTCCGGAGCACATCCGCGGTCCTCGCGCGACGAGGCGGGAACCTGCGGTACCTGGAGGCCGTGGCGGGATTCGAACCCGCGTAACTCGCTTTGCAGGTTTGTCCGGGCTGGTCAGGGCCTGATCCGGAAGTGTTCGCCAGCGTTCATTCCCGTACGGAAACTGTGCCCACCGTGGCGGGATGAACCGGTCTGGACGGCTGCGGATGACGACGAACGAGACGGAAACTGAGACGGCCGTCGCCGCACGTCGGCTGGGTGCCAGGTGTCACTCAGCCCTTGAGCCTTTACGCTGCGCTGAAGATCAGCATCGCCAACACGCTTTCCAACTGTGCGAATGGCTGTCCGGGGGTGTTCGCGGGAGTCCAGGCGGCAGGTCGGACGGGGCGGGTGTACGGCGGTGAACGGTGGCGTTCGCCAGCGCACTGGACAAAGACCAGGACAACGAGCGGCCCTGAGTCGAGGTCTCGGTTCAGACATAGGGGGTGAGGCCGACCAGCTCCGGCCCCTTGTCGTTGCCCATGATGTCGTTCTAGGCGCCGCGCTGAGAGCGCGACCCATCGTGGCCGGGCTGGATCATCTGGTTGCAGACTGTTTTCCGCCGCCCAAGGCGGTGTAAATGGGCCAACCCTGTTTATGGAACAGTCAGTTGATGGGAAACGCGAAGTCCCCTCCTTTGGTTGGGGGAGCATCGATCTGTCAACGAGATGGTGCTCACCACAACAACCCCGGGGGGCCTCAGCATGCTGGATGAAGCAGCCCTTGCCGTCGCGACCGGTGCGGCTGGCAATGTAATTGCCTACCTTGTTCAGGGCCGCGCCGAAGCCGTACGGACTCGGATCTCCGCGATCTTCCGGCACGGGGGCGTGGGCCGTGACGACGAGGCCATGCGGCTTCTGGATGATGACACCGCATCCTTGGCGCAGCACAGGATCAGCCAGGCCGAGGCCACCGTACGGTGGACCGGTCTCCTGACCGCAGCCCTCGCCGCCCACCCCGACGCCCGCAGCGACATGGAGGCCCTGGCCGCTTTTGCGCCTCCCACCATGAAGACGGTCAGCATCGGTTCACAGCACAACCACGGCAGCGGCACATTCATCGGAGGCGACAACCACGGGCGCATCCAGCCGGGGCGACAGGGGCACGAGTGACTGGCGCGGCACCGGACGGTCCTGACCGGAAAATCGTCGAGCAGCACAACCACGGATCTGGCGCCTTCGTCGGCGGCGACAACAACGGCCAAATTCGCATCGAGATGCTCGACGCGAAGACGAAGCAGTATCTGGGGCGAATGTCCAAGGAGGCTCCTGGCCTGGCCGCACTGCTCCGTAAGGCCCTTCGCGAGGGGATGATCTCCCCGGACGTCGCGAATTCCCTCGCGATGGCCGCGCGCAGCATCAACGAAGACGTCGCGCACGCACTGTGGGATGCATCGCGCAGCATCAATTGGGACGTCGCCGAGTTGATCTCGCGTGCTGGAAACGACATCAATCACGGTGTTGTTACGCGTTTGTCTGAGGCTGCCGAGGAACTGAGAAAGGTCTCCCAACGGCTAAATCCCGATGACTTCAGTAAGGTCATCACCAGGTTCGAAGGCGGGCTGGAAACTCTGGAGCGCTTGACGCTGAAAATAGATCAACTGCAAAGCTTGCCCAGGGAGATCGAACGGTTGCAGAAGCCGGACCAGCCATTTGGGAGGATCGAGCAGATTGGAACCGTGCTGAGCGGCGTGGCCGAGCGGATTGAAGCCACGGTCACACCCCCACCGCCCAGGCTGATCGTCGACAGGAAAGCACAGCGCAGCGCGTTCGTCTGGGGCCTCGTTATCGGGATGGTGTTCATCTTCTATCTCTGGCACAGATAGACCTGAGTGCCAACTGGCACGGGCCTGTGCCTCGAATTCGTGGAACTCCATGCTCACTTATTCCGTGAGGGGCGACAACCCGAGAACCGCTACCTAGAACTCGAAACCAGAGCGTCGGCCAGCGCGCTCATATCGGTGACCACACGTCCGCCCCCGCCTCAGCCAGAGCCAGGCTCTTGTATGGCTTATTGGCGAAGCCGATGGACATGGCTCCCGCAGCACGAGCCGCTTCGATGTCTGTCACCGAGTCTCCGACCAGCGTGCAGTCCCCGGACGCCATGCCGAGCTGCTCAGCCGCCAGGAGGAGCGAATGCGGCGCTGGCTTCACTAGGTCTGGCCGGTAGGCGGCGCGCCCGACGACTTCATGTACGAAGTGCGACAGGTGATGCTGAGCCAGAAACTCTCGGACACAGTGCGCGGAGTTGTTGCTCACCACAGCGACTTTCCGGCCCGACGCGTGAGCCGCGCTTAGGGCGGCAACAGCGCCGGTGACGGGTGCGCCCGCTACCTTGACGGCTGCGATCTCGGCCGCAGCCAGAGCGTCCTCCACGTCCCGGAGAGCCGACTCGCCGCCATGCGATGCCAAGCGCAGGATCTCCATCGGATCTTCCGCGCCACGCGCCTTTCCGCCGAGGGTCGTGTCATGGCTGTCCACGATCTCAGATAGGGCCCTGGCGACTCCGCGAGCGGGCATGCCGGCGAACACGTCACAGATCGGGCCGTCGAAGTCGAAGAGGATTGCCCTGGAGGCCGCGACGGTCGCGCGCAGGCCGTTACGCGGTCCTAGCCGATGTGGCCAGGCAGGTCGACAGCCTGATCTGGGCCCCCACAGACCAGCAGGATGCGACTGATTGAGCGGCGTTACGGGGGTGGGCTCTTGGTTAGAGCCCACCCCGACCCTCTCGCAGACGTGTAGGGATCGGGCCCATCACCGCCTCTGTAGTGACAAACTGTCCGCGTGGCGAACTCGGTCCTGCGCTTTAGGTTTTTGCACCGTCGGGCACGACGATTCGGAGCTAGTTACGAAGAGTCCACCCTTCGCTGGCTCCCTGCGCTCGATATAGATCAGCAGTGCCAGTATCGGCGAAGGAGAGTGGCAGAGCGATGGGCTTTCGCATCTTTTATTGTCATTCCAGCTCGAATGGTTCTCGTGGCCGCGTGCTTCACGTTCGTTTTCGTTGGCGGCTTCCTCCTCTTAAGTAGGAGATTGTTCGAGCTTGCTAGGGCGGCTTACAGGAATGTCTCCGGCGATTTGGCTCACAAGGTTGCTGGTGCCAGCATATTGAACTGGTACAACTTCATTACGGGACTAGCCCTACTGTTGCTACTTCTCTTCTCTCTTTACTACCCCTTCAGGCCCCTTAGGGCACTGAGCTTGACGGCATCGGGTGATAGGGGTTCGGTGGTGGCCATGCATGAGGGAACTCTCATCCGGCTAGAGAGGCGTTCGAGAGCGGCACTCATCTTGTACGGTCATGCCGCGCAGTGTGGAAGTTCCCTAATGTTGCGCGGATGGGTGCGCGAGTCAATGAGGAATTCGGCTTGTGGACTGGCGCAGGCTGAGCGGGAGATACGGCGAGCATGGAAAACGGCGCGCCCGGCTAAGTGGAAACCTCTGCGGCATCAAAAGGTGCAAACGAGGGAGCATGCTGGGCGAGTTATTGCAGCGCTACGCAAGGCAGCGGCGCAAGTTGACGCAAATCCTGAAACCGGCGTGCGTGAGTTGGGGCGCATGCTGACTCAGATAGGGGATCGGCTTGCCGAGGGGCGTGTTGGGGCTCTATTGGACGAGATCGAGTTGGAGGGGCTCGAACCCGTACGTGACCGCGAAGCCCTAAGAACGGTGGCTGCAGCCGTCCTAGTTGCAGCCGCAGCGATCGCTGTGTCCTTCTTCCATCTGCCAGCCGAAGTGGCTGGCCCTCTTACGACCGTGACAGGGATCATCATTCTTGTAACCGTCTACCGGAAGGCGGCCAGAGGGGTTGAGACTGTGGGTCTGCTCCTAGGTGGCAAGTAGCGTTGCCGGCCCTCGCTTTGGGCGGGAGTGGCACAGGCTGAGACGGGAACTGAGACGGACGGCCAAAAGGGCGGCACCTCTTCTGGGGTGCCGCCCCTTTCTTTTGCCTGTTCAAGGCGCTGGAGGCCGTGGCGGGATTCGAACCCGCGTAACTCGCTTTGCAGGCGAGCCCCTGAACCACTCGGGCACACGGCCGGGGGTGTGGTGCTGTTCCGACTGTAGGCCGGGGGGCGGGGCGTGCGGCAAGGGTGTGGGGTGGGGTGCCATGGGGTCGTAACGTGGGGAAACACGGGGCAATGCGGGGTTCATGCAGGGCGGCCGGGTTCCGTGGGGGCGGTGGGCCTACGGGGGCTCACGCGGCGTGCAGGAAGGCTTCCACCAGCGGGGCGAAGGTGTGTGGTTCGTCGACCCATGGGTAGTGGCCCACGCCGGGGAGCGGGTGTACGCGGGCGTCCGTGAAGGACTCGGCCACCAGGTCGCCCGCCCGCATTCCGGTCACGGCGTCCCGGTCCCCGGTCACCACCAGCACGGGGCAGGAGACCTCCCGCAGGCCCGCCAGCAGGGTCAGGCGCAGCTGCTCGTCCACGCCCTGCCAGAATCCGGCCCGTGGCACCGGCCCCAACTGGGCGCCCTCCGTGGCCGCATGGGCCCGTTGCGGCTCGTCCCAGCGTCCGTAGGCCAGCGGCGCGGCGGCGAACAGCAGGTCACGTACCTCGCTCAGGTCGGCCGCCTCGGTCAGCCGGCGCAGTGCCTCCGAGGCCTGGGGCCACCACTCCTCGTGGCGGCGCGCGTCGAAGATCTCCTTGGCGTCGTCGGGGAGTTCGCCCTGCAGACGGGAGCCGGGGCAGACCAGCACCAGCCGGGTCAGCCGCTGCGGATAGCCCGCCGCGTACGCCTGCGCGACCGCGGCCCCCGCGTCGTGCGCGAGCAGCGCGAACCGCTCCAGGCCCAGATGGTGGCGCAGCGCCTCCAGGTCCTCCGCGAGCTGCGGGAAGGCATAGCGGGACGGGTCGGCGGCGGCCGGGGAGTCGCCGGTGCCGCGGCTGTCGGGCAGGATCAGCTGCCGGTGGGCGGCCAGCCCGCCGAGGTCGCCCAGATACGCGGCGTCCCGCCCGGGTCCGCCGGCCAGGCACACCAGGGGCGGCAGGGGGGAGTCGGCCGGTCCGAGCACGCGGTAGTGGAGCTCGGCATCGTCGTACGTACGGAAGTGCGGCATAAGGACAGCTTGCCCGACGTGCGGCGACACGTGCGGTCCGACGGCGTAGGACCGATGGCCGAGCCGATCCCCGCCCTCCGCCAGGGGCACCACCGCGGTACGGCCCTTACGCTGGCCCGATGACCGCTGACCGCCCCCACGACCACGGCATCGGCACCGACGACAGCGCCCCGCCCGGCGCGGAGACCGCCACCGCCGCGGCCGGCCAACCCGTCCGGCCCGCCGACGACAGTGGCGGGCCGGACGGCGGCATCCTCGGCCGGGCCCACCGCGCGCTCACCCTGGGCATCATCTCCGTCGTCTCGCTCGTCGCCTTCGAGGCGAGCGCCGTGAACACCGCGATGCCGGTCGCCGCCCGCGCCCTGGACGGCATCGGGCTGTACGCCTTCGGCTTCTCCGCGTTCTTCACGGCGAGTCTGTTCGCGATGGCGCTCGCGGGGGAGTGGAGCGACCGGCGCGGGCCGCTCGGGCCGCTGTTCACCGGGATCGCGGCCTTCGGGGCCGGGCTGCTGGTCGCGGGCGCCGCCGGGAGCATGGGGATGTTCATCGCCGGCCGCGGGGTGCAGGGCGTCGGCGGCGGGCTGGTGGTGGTCTCGCTCTACGTGGTCGTCGGGCGTGCCTACCCCGAGCGGCTGCGTCCGTCGATCATGGCGTCGTTCTCCGCGGCCTGGGTGGTGCCGGTGATCGTCGGCCCGCTGGTCGCCGGGACCGTCACCGAACACCTCGGCTGGCGCTGGGTGTTCCTCGCCATCCCCGCCCTGATACTCCTGCCGCTCGCGGTGATGCTGCCCGCGCTGCGCGCCCTGCCACGCGACCGGACGGGGCCGCGGGGCGGCGTACGGCAGGTGCTGGGCAGCCGGCGCTGTCTGCTCGCGCTGGCCGTCGCGGCCGGCGCCTGCCTGGTCCAGTACGCGGGACAGCATCCGTCCTGGTCCGCACTGTTGCCCGCGGCCGCCGGACTGGCGCTGCTGGCGCCGACCCTCGTGCGGCTGCTGCCCCGCGGCACGTTCCGGGCGGCGCGCGGCCTGCCGACCGTCGTGCTGCTGCGCGGGCTGTCCGCCGGGGCGCTGGTCGCCGCCGAGAGCTTCATCCCGCTGATGCTGGTCACCCAGCGCGGACTGTCCGCCACCCTCGCCGGGCTCTCCCTCACCGGCGGCGGCCTGACCTGGGCACTCGGTTCGTACGTGCAGAGCCGCCCGCGCCTGGAGCCGTACCGGGAACGGCTGATGGGCCTGGGCCTGGTGCTCCTGGCGGTGGCCATCGCGCTCGTGCCGCTGGCCCTCGTCGACGGCGTACCGGTCGCGGTCGTCGCGGCGGCCTGGACGGTCGGCGGCTTCGGCATGGGCCTGAACATCTCCAGCGGCGGCGTCCTCCTGCTGAAGCTGTCCCGCCCCGAGGAGGCGGGCAGCAACTCGGCGTCCCTGCAGATGGCGGACGCGCTCGGGAATGTGACGTTCGTCGGGCTCGGCGGTGTGCTCTTCGTCGCCTTCGGCGGCGGTTCGATCGCGACCCATGCGGGTGCGGTGGCCGGGGCTGCGGGTCAGCCCGCGGCGTTCGTGGCCGTCTTCGCGACGATGGCCGTCGTGGCGCTGCTGGGTGCGGGGGCGGCGTGCCGCCTTAAGTAGCCGCCCCACGTTTTCGGCTTTCCCGCCGTGGTGGCTCGCGCCGTTTCGGGTCCGCTGCGCGGGGCGTGGGTGCGGGTGATGTTTGTCCGTTTCCCGCCGTTGCGCCTGCGGCGGGCGGGTGGGTTGTGGGTGCGGTGACGGGCCTCCGGGGCAGGGTTTCCGGACTGCTTCGCTTTACGTCCGGAAACC
>NZ_JBSFJF010000043.1:0-70760 GCF_053597915.1 Streptomyces sp. NPDC001219
GAATCTGAAGGACCGGAGGCGGTGACCAAGTCGCGGCATGGCCACCACCCTCGCACCTGGCCCGATCAACGTGAAGTCAAAGAGACAGGCCCTAGGTCAACAGCTGCCTGGTGGCAGCGTCGAGTACGTCGGCGCGGGTACGGGTGCCATGGTCGGCCGCCAGGAAGTGTTTGCCGACGGCGAGGGAGAAGGCGAGCATGCTGCGGGCCTCGACCTCGTCCTGGTCGGTGCAGAAGGTACTGAACAGCGAGCGGGCGTAGTCCATTCTGCGGTTGTCGACGCGGCGGAGGCGTTGCGCGACCGGTGGGTCGTGGCGAGCCCAGGCCCGGACGGCGAGGTCGATCGGCAGCAGGGTGTCGGAGAAGGTGAGGGCGCCCGCGCGCCGTACCTTCTCCCTGGCGTCGCCACCCTCCGTCTCGACGCGCTCGATCACCTCATCCGTGCTCATCCGCTCCCAGGTGTCGAGCATCTCCTCCAGCAGCGCGCTACGGTCCTTGAAGTGCCAGTAGAAGCCGCCCCGGGTGACGCCCAGCGCCTTGGCCAGCGGCTCGACCCGCACGGCGCCCGGCCCGCCCGCAGCGAGGGCGCGGAGCCCGGCCTCGATCCATGTACTGCGCGGGGTGCGTGTCGGTGCCGCCATCGGTTTCCCCTCGTCGGTGTGAGTCCGCCAAGGAGTCTGCCTCAGGCGGCACACTGCTAGCATCCATCCATACATGACTGTATGGATGGAGGGGTGCTCATGATGCTCCCGCACAGCGCGCGCACCGCCTGGCCGTGGCGCATCCATGGCCTCACCAGGGATTTCCGGCCGGAGCAGGCATCTGGGCGCTCTCGAGGCCAGGCCATTCAAACCGTCCAGGTCGCCCAGACCGTCCGGGCCTCCTCGTCGCCCCGCGGCGCTGATCGCCTCCGCCTGTCCGTTGCCGCAGCACTCGCCACCGACCCACACCACATATGAGGGGCAGCCATGCTTGATCTCGCGTCAGACCGGAAGAACCCCGAGAGGGTGCGCCACGTCCCGGTGTCGCCCCACGCGCGTCAGCTCAGCACGCTGGCCCGGATCGACTACGAGAACGCCGTGCTCGCCGACCTCGGCCAGGCCCAGGACCGCACCGCCGAGCAGTGGGCGCGGACGATCATGGAGGACGCGCCGTCCGACATGCAGCGCACCCTCACCCAGGGCTGGACCGCGCTCGGTCTCCAGCTCGGCCCGGCCCGGGCCGAAGGCTTCGTGCTCGGCTGGCCGGTGCGGCACAGCACTCCGGACCTCGTGCTCCTCTCGGCCGGCCCCACCCTCGGCGTGAGCGGTGATCTGCTCCTCCAACGCCGGCCGCACTCACTGCTGTTGTCCTGCTTCATCCAGTTGGACGACGACATGGCACGCACCCTGTGGGCCCGGACCGAGAGCCGGCACCCCAAGGCAATGCACCAGATGCTCGAACGGGCCACGCGGTAGCGGCAGTGCATGGCGGCGCACGGGCGGTGCCCCAGCGGTGTGGCGGGCTGCGTCAGTGCGTTGTTCTGCGGGAGGCCGTCGCGCCGCTCAGGAGGCCCCGTGAAAGTGGCGGTGCAGGTCGCGTACCTGCTGCGCGAGCCCGGGAATCGGGCCCTCCACCACGAGGCCGGGGACGATCTCCTGAATCGGCAGGGGCCGTACGGGAGGCATCGGAACCTTCAACTCTGAGAGCCAGGAAGCAAGTTGCTCGGAAGAACTCACGTACACGATGCGACCCAACCCGACCCAGCCATGCGCGGCGGCACACATCGGGCAGTGCTCACCGGAGGTGAACACCGTCGCCACCGCCCGTTCCTCGGGGGTCATGTGCGCCGCGGCCCAGCGCGCCAGCTCGAACTCCGGGTGGCGGGTCCGGTCACCTGAAGCCACCCGGTTGTGGTCCTCGGCGAGTACGGTCCCGTCCGCAGCGACAAGCACCGATCCGAACGGTTCGTCGCCCGCCTCCAGCGCCTCGCGCGCCAACTCCACACAACGGCGCAGGTGCTTCTGTTCAGCGTCACTCACCATGATGCCTCCAGTATGTGATCTTCAGCGGATGCCGGCCCTCGATCCGCTCTGCGTATGCCGAGGAAGCCAAGTGTGCAGCGGTGGACCGCGGGCGCTTACGCAATCGAGCGGATCAATGGCCAAGCTGGTGGTCAAGGCTCAGCACGGCGGTGCCCACGGAGTGTTCCCGTGGGCACCGGCACCGGTCGTTGAAGCTACCTGCCCGTGGCCATCAGCGTGATGATGGCGTCGATGTTGTCGCCTTGCACCGGGTCGTCGGCGATCCTGTTGGGCCGGACGAACCCGCAGGCGACACAGCGGTGGACGAGCACGAGCCCCTTACCGCGGCGGTGCTCGACGCGCTGCGGGCGCATCATCCCGTGACAGGCGGAGGCCCGGTCGCCGGGGCGGATGTCGACGTGCTTGGAACACAAGCACGTCGGGCAGTGATTCCGGTAGCTCCCGTTGCTCAGCGGCACGACGCTCGTCGTGCAGTTCTCGCAGGTGAAACCCTGGTTCTGGGCGGTTCTGCTGATGGCTCTGCCTCCGGATCGAAGAAGGGATCTTCAATCGGGAGTGCAGGGTTCCGTTCTGTTCTCACCGCTCGTCCGCGTGCGCGGCCAAGCGGCTCCCAGGCTTGGTGCGGGCGAGGGACCGGTTCACCGCCTGTTCCCCCTCATCAGGGGTCGGCGATTACTTCCGCTTCCTGCTTCACCGGGGCATCTCTCAGCCGCCGAATCCGGACCTCGACCGGGGTTGTTTGTTTTGTCCCGGTCACTGTCAGCCGAGCCTCCTCAGCTGCCAGCGGTAGGTGTCGTCCCGCTCTCACTGGCGTCGGCGCCGTCCCCTGGCTTCAGAGCCTGTCCATGACCGCCCTACGTGGTCGGCGCATCACTCCTCCTTCCGTGTCGGCGGTACCGTCGCCGATCACAACACGCTGGGGACGGCGACGACAACCGGATTCCACGGGGTCGGGTTGCGGCTGTCTCCGGCCCGACTAAGGGCTGTCCCGTGAATGATTTCCAAGTTGATTTACACGTGGTTGGTCCCGATCTGGCCTGAGCCGAACAGGACGGGGAACCGATGGCTTGGCGTGTGCCCGATGCGTAGGCTCGTTGTGCGCGGTGGCATCAGGGACTCGGCTTCGTAGCCGCGGTCACACCCCTCACATCGATTCCCGGCACTGGCTTCACCCTCGTCACGCAGGTGATCGCGGGTTCGCGGTCCGATGGCGTGCGCGCCACATTGCTCGGTTCCGGTGGGGGATGAGTCGTCTGGCGGGAGCCGTGCTGATCGCCCTGGGATTCGAACCGCAACCGCGAGCTGAGTCCGCCTCCCTCTTTCGCTGTGCCCTCTCAGGAGACCGGTTCCACGCCGTACAGTCGGACACGTGCACTTAGCGACGAAGAGAGCCCCCGCTGGGCTGGTTGCGGTTACGGGGAGTTCGGGCCGGGTCGGAGCGGCCCTGGCTGCGGCACTCGACGCGGCCGGCTGGGTGGTCCGCGGCGTGGACCGGGTTCCCGGCCACTGGACAAGTGTCATCGGAGATCTGCGCGACCGGCCCGTGCGGCTGGCCGCATTACAGTCGGCCGATGTCCTGGTCCATACTGCCGCGCTGCACGCCCCGCACGTCGGGCGCCTGCCCGATGAAGAGTTCCGAGCCGTGAACGTCGGTGTGACTGCGGGCCTGCTCGACGATGCCGCCGGCCTCGGCGCCCGGCGGGTCGTCTACATCAGCAGTACGAGTGTCTACGGACACGCCCTGGTGCCCACCGACCGTGCGGTCTGGGTGGACGAGCAGCTCACGCCGCTTCCCAGGGACATCTACGACGAGACCAAACTGGCCGCCGAGGAGCTGGTCGCCGCCTGCGCCGTTTCTTCGGTCACGCTGCGCATATCGCGGTGCTTTCCGGAGCCGCTGGCGGTGCGGGCCTGCCACCTGCTGCACCGGGCAGTCGACATTGCCGACGTAGCAGCGGCGGGGGTCCTGGCCGTGACGCACTCCACCGTGACCGGCAGGTTCAATATCTCCGGACCGCACCCGTTTCGCCGAGAGGACTGCCTTGCCCTTTCCCGCGATGCGCGCGCGGTGCTCACCGAACGGGTTCCGGACGTCGTCCAGGCATTCCGCGACCAGGGGTGGCCAGTGCCCGAGCGCCTGGACCGGGTGTACGACTCGACTGCCGCCGCAAACGCGTTCGGCTACCGGCCTGTTCGCGGAGTCCGGCAGCTGATGCGCGATGCCGCGGACAGGCCGGGCCATGAGGGACCGGACGGCCCAGCTCGCCCTCGACGACTTCCGTAGAACCAACGTCGTGAGACACCGCATTCAGCCGTCCCGTGGCTGCTGGCACGGTGAAATGATCTCGGGGTGGCTGGTGTGATCACGGCGTTGGAGCCGTCCTGGATAGCCCCGTTCACCGGGCTGAGTTCGCGCTGCTTCCGTAAGCTCGTGACCGCGTTGCGCCGTGAGGGAGCAGAAGCGGTCCGGCGAGGCCGGCCGTGGAGTCTGGTGCTGGAGGACCGGGTCCTGTTGGTCGCCGCCTACTGGCGTACCGACCTGACGCTGCGCCAGCTCGCCCCGCTCTTCGGCGTCTCGAAGTCCACGGCCGACCGCGTCATCAGCCACCTCGCACCTCTGTTGGCGCTCCGGCCTCGCAAGCGGTTCCGCAAGGACTGCAAGGCGTGGGAGCTGTCCGGCGCCAAGGGCGCCGTCGGGAAAGCCACGGTGATTGCCGACGACGGCTATCGGGGCACCAGGGTGGTCATCCAGCGGCATCGCCCGACTGCACAACCTCGCCCTCGCCGGATAGTCGAACAGGGGCACCAGCTGACGGTGTTCACACCTCTCAGAAGATCGTTGCGGGACATCCTTCGGACGCCCTTCCCGAATGACACACAGAGAGGCAATGAGACAGCGAAGCAATGGCACACAGAGGCACTGGCTCGCAGAACGTGGCTGGCTGGAGCTTGGTTTCGTGGTGTACCGGGTACTGCCGGTGTATGTGGGGATGGAGAGAAACCTTATCGGTGGAGCGTTGGGTGGAGGCCCTTTATCCGGGCGTGGTGCGGCGGGTGCTGGAGGGGGCGGAGGCTCAGCCACGGTGGTTGCCGCGGTGGGTGCTGTCGGTGGTCTCGGCCGATGTCGACACCACTGCCGGCGTCGGGGCGATCTGGCTCATGTGGCTTCCGAAGACCCGGCGCGCGTATGAGCACACCGTGCTTCTGGAGTGGTACGACGAGCGGTGGCGGTACCTGGGTGGCGGCAGTAGTGGCCCGCTGGACGATGAGCCTGTCCACGTCGACGTGATGGAGATCGGTGGTGAATCCGGTTCGATCAGTCTCACCGGGCGTCCTGCCCCGACGGACTTCAGCGTCCCCGGCCCATGGGTCGGCTCCGTCGAAGTCCACCTCGGGCCGGACGTCGGCCATCTCCTCGTCGACAACCGCAGGATCGACGCTCCCGAGCAGCGCAGGCTCATCGCCGCCTGGCGGACTCCCCACGCGGGCCCCCGACCGCGCCCCCTCATCGTCGCTTTCGGGCGAGACGGCACCGAACTCACCCGCATCGGTCCCGGCGACACCCTGGACACCCGCACCTGGGCACAGCTGGAAGAGGAGTCGTAGGCGCGTTGTCGGCTGAGTTTCACTGAGCTGAGCCTCACTGAGGGGAAGGGTTCGGCTCGTTCCGGGGGGCGGGAGCGAATGGCCGTCACTGTCCCACCGTCGCGGTTCCGCTCGTTCGCTGATTGCACGTCAAATTCTGTGATGGGGTCACGTGTTGTTGCTCTGAGGTGGAATCGGATCGCCCCGCAATGCCCGCCCCGACTCTGCCGATTCCGTCGCCGCGGGGGACTCGGCGACTCAGCCACGCCGCCGGATCACTGCCCGGCCCGCGTCCAAGTCGATGCCTGTCCGGGGCGGGCGGGGCTCCACTCTGCTGGTTGTCCTGCAGGGTGAGATCCACCCTTCGCTGCTCCAGCCGCATCCTTCCTCTTCCTTACCCATCGTTCCTCAAAGTGCCCTATTGTCTTCACCTGGAGAGGAAAATAGGGTAGCTCTATGAGTGAACGTCTGTACTCGGTGGAGCAGGTCGCCGAGCGTCTCGGGCTGCATGTGAGGACCATCCGCAACTACGTGCGGGACGGCCGACTGGCCGCGGTGCGTATCGGCAAGCAGTACCGGATCGCACATACCGACCTGGAGGCATTCACCGGCCGCCCGCTGCCCGGGCAGCCGGACGAGGGCGCCGGCGGCGCGCAGCACGCGGAAGTGTCGAGCATCGTGGAGCTGGACGAGGTCTCACGTCCTACGGCGGACCGCCTGGCGACTCTCCTCACCGCCGGGGTCTCCGGCCGCGAGCGGGACGGCGGCAGGCAGTTGCGTATCCAGACCGTCTACGACGAGGGAAGGGCTCGAATGAAGATCGTCATCTTGGGTGGACTGAAGGACACGGCCCAGGTGTTGGAGCACATCGAGCAGGTGCTGGCGTCATGAGCGTGGCGATCTACAGGTCCGAAGAGGGCGCGGCGGAGGTCCGGCAGCGGTATCAAGAGGTGTTGAACGACTGGCCGGTGCCCGCCGAGCAGGTGCGGGTGCCGACCCGTGAGGGGGACACCTTCGTCCTCGTCTCCGGGCCGCCCGACGCGCCACCGCTCGTCCTGCTGCACGGCGCGGGCGTGAACGCGTCGATGTGGCGCGAGGACATCACCACCTGGGCCGGCCACTTCCGCACCTACGCGGTCGACATCGTCGGGGAACCGGGACTGAGCGCACCGTCCCGGCCCGCCGTGAACTCCCAAGCTCCGGCCCGGTGGCTGGACGACGTACTCGACGGCCTCGGCCTCACCCGTGTTTCCATGGTCGCGGCCTCGTTCGGCGGCTGGCTCGCGGTCGACTACGCGGTCCGCCGCCCGGACAGGGTGACCCGGCTGGCCCTGCTCTGCCCCGGTGGCCTGGGAAAACAGCGGACGATCAGCGTGCTGCGGGCTCTGCTGGTGCGGCCCTTCGGCCGCTGGGGCGCGCGCCGTTCGGTCCGTTCCCTCACCGGCCTCAACTCGCAGCAGGACGCGCCCGTCCTGGAGAGCGTGATGCTGACCTTCGCGCACTTCAAGCCGCGCAGGGAACCGTTGCCCCTCTTCTCCGACGCGGCGTTGCGCAGCCTGACGATCCCGGTGCAGGTGACGGTCGGCGACCGCGACGCCATGTTCGACTCACGCGGAACCGCCCGGCGCATACGGAACTGCCTTCCGCACGCCGAGGTGCACATGCTGCCCGGGACGGGGCACGCGGTGCTCGGCCGCACCGACTCCGTCCTCGCATTCCTCCGGAGTTGAACCGCCCCTCCGGTCCGTGGGGACGGACCGGAGGGACGGCCTGGCCCCGCTAACCGGTCAGCCGCGTTCCGCCCGCCCGTAGACCTGCTTGGCGGGGTCCCCGAACACCGGGCCGTACATGCGCGTGCCGCTCTCCAGCCCGTCGCCGTGGCTGTTGACGGAGACCAGTACGCCCTGTCCGGTCGAGGCGTCGAAGTCGGTCAGCCAAGGGCCGCCGCTGGCACCGCCGTTCATGTCGCAGGGAACGGACTGCTCGCCGGTGCGGGCGGGCGCCGCCGTACCGGTGCAGTGCAGCAGTTCCTCGCCGCGCTGCGGGCGGGTCGCGGGGTAGCCGAAGGCCACGGTCCGCCCGCCGACCCGGTGGTGGAAGGCGATGTCCTGGCCGCCCACCGCATCGGTGAGCTTGCGTCCCTTGGCGTCGGCATCCACGACCAGCGCCGCCACATCGTTGACGCCGTCCTCCGCCCAGGTGCGCGGGGTCAGGGTGGTGCGCACCGAGAAGGCGCCGTAGGGCTGTGCGCCCTTGTGGTAGCCGGGGACGAAGACCAGGTCGGTGTAGGTGTTGACGGGCGAGGCGGGGCGGCGTACGCAGTGTCCGGCGGCCATCACCACGGAGCGGTTGGCGCTCCGGACGGCGGTGGCGGTGCACCAGCTGTCGGCGCCGTCGGCGTTGACGAAGAAGAGCCGGCCGACGGTCTTCATGGCGGCGCCGAGCCACGGCTGGGACTTCGGGCCGGTCGGGCCGAGGTCCACGGACTTCCCCACGGCCTTGATGCGGGCTGGGGTCCAGTAGGCGAGAGCGCCCCGACGCTCGGCGGCGGTGTAGCTGACGGTGGACACCGGGTCGGCCGGGGCCTTGGGGGCGGCCGTCGCAGGCATGGGCGCGACAGCGGCGAGCAGGGTGCCCACGGCGGCGGCCATGGTGATCCGTTGACGGCGGCGGGATCTTGAGGCGGAGGGGGCAGCGGGACCGGATGGGGCGGACCGAGCGGGTATCGAGGAGGTGGCCGGGCTGGTGGGAACGGCAGGCACGTGGGGCTCCTGGAAGTAGTGGCTGGTCGAGGGGTCGGTCGACACCGTCGATTCACAGGACATGACGGGCTTTCACCTCGCCAGGTTTCACCGGACACGTACCGGATGTCCGTTCGTTGGTCCAGTTTTCGCCTCTACTCCGGCCACCGTCGCGCCGACGGGCAGCGGTCTGGAGCGCCTGGAGGCGATGAGGTGGCGGAAGGAGGGGGCCGGAGGTGTGGGCCGGTGGCGGCGAGCACCTCGCGCAGTGGCCGGCAGAAGGTCTCCATCGGCACGGGGTGGGCGTGGGCAGCTTCACGTTCATGGGCTCCGCAGCCCTGGCGGGGCGAGGGCTCGGCGACCTGACGATCGAGGTCGGCAACGCTGGCCTCAGCCGGCCGCTCAGCTCAGGGTGTGGCGCAGCTGCCTCCTGGCCCGGGCGATGATGACGGGCGGCTTGCCCCGTACGTGCAGCCGGTGGCGCCCGCACACGACGTGCCGGTTCTTCGCGACACATCTGATGCGATGGAGATCCTTGGACGGCTCGGCATTGCGCCGCCGAGCAAGTCCGAGTGCCCGCCCAGTTCGCCGCCGTCCATCGCACCGGAACCGCATTCCCGCCGCTTACCACGGGGGACTTCAACTCCTGGCCGGACTACGGCGAAATCCGTCTGGCGGGCGGCTAGATGTACTGACCGGAGACGTTGATTGAGAGCAGGGCGTTCCGCTCGGCAGTCACGAGGCCGGGGTTGAGTGCCTTTCAACCAGGTCTCTGGCGAGCTGACTGATGCGTTCGCGGGCTGTCTCTGGGGTGAGTATCTCGATGTGGTCGCCGAACTGGAGGAGCTGACGCACTGACTCGATGTCGGGGTAGCGGACGACGACGGTGCACCAGCCGTTTTCCGCGTCGGAGATGTCGTGGATGCGGTTGCCGAGGATGCGCCGCGCCAGGTCGAGTCCATGTTCTGGCAGGCGGACGGTCACGCTCACGCGACCTTGCCCCTCGGTGCGTTCCTTCAACGCGGCCCATCTGGTGTGGAGGGTTTCGCTTGGTCGGAGAGCAGCTGGCGCGTCGAGTTGTTCGTAGGACGAGAGTCGTTCCAGAGCGAACAGCCGACCGTTCCCCTGGTCATCGGCGATGAGGTACCAGCGACCGGATTTCGCGACGATCCCGTACGGGTCGACCACCCGCGTTGAGGCCTGATTCTCGGCGCTGCGCCGGTATTGGATTCGCAGCCGGCGGCGGTGTCGCAGTGCCGAGGCCAGATCCGATACGTCGACCCCTGCCTCTGAGTCAGCAAACCACGCGGTGCTGTCTACCAGCACCAGGTCCGCCAGTTGCAGCAGGCTCGGCGATCCAGGTGCTGCAGCCTGCCGAGCGGCGATCTTGCGCGCGGCCGACTCCCACACCGCAGACAGACCCATACGCTCAAGTTGCGCGCTGTCCAAACCGGCTACGGAGAGTGCCTCCAGCTCTGATGGTTCCAGATGCGATGCGTTGAGCCGTGCACTGGGGAGCAAGACGATCCCGCCGTTCCGCCCGCGTTCGGCATAGACAGGCACACCTGCTGTCGAGAGCGCCTCGACATCCCGCAGCACGGTCCGCCGAGACACTTCCAGACGTCCGGCGAGCTCGGTGGTGGTGATGCGCTGACGGGTCTGCAGGAGCAGCAAGAGATGCAACAGCCTCGAAGCCTTCATGCTGACCAACCTTTGCAGAAAAGGTGACAGGCTCTGTCGCGATGCGGCGGTCAACTGGAGCAGTACCGAGAATTCAACGATCTGAGGAGCGCACTATGCCCGCACCCAACCTGTTCCTGATCGGCGTCCGCGACGCCGAGACCGCTACCGCCTTCTACAGCGACCTGTTCGAGATCGAACCGACCTTCATCAGTCCCCACTACGTAGCTTTCGAGGTTGCCCCCGGCGTCCTGTTCGCGCTGTGGACGGGCTACAGCGAGCATGCGGTCCCGAGCACCCCTCGAACGAGCGAAGTCGGACTGATGGTCCCAGGAGGAGCGACCGCGATTGACGAGATCTTCACGAGCTGGGTCTCGAAGGGAGTCCATGTCGCGGAGGAGCCACACGACGCTGTCTTCGGTCGCACGTTCGTCATCACGGACCCCGACGGCAACCTCATCCGGGTCTCCCCGGTGGACTGATCTTCACGCCCTCTACCCACACCTCTAGTTGTCGAAGGGCCGCCCACACCCGATGGTCGGCCCTTCAGGCTGTCCAGGAACTCAAACATGTCACATCCGAACGCCGTCCTCACCCCGCGCCACCGTCTGAAAGTCGCTCGGCTCGTCGTTGACGACGGCTGGCCGATCAGCGAAGTCGCGGCCCGATTCCAGGTGTCCTGGCCAACCGTAAAGCGCTGGGCCGATCGCTACCTTGCAGGCGAGTCCATGCAGGATCGATCCTCACGACCCCGGGGAGCGATGCGTCAGCCTGCGACTGCGCCTGCGAGAAGGGCCCGTCCAGCTCGCCGCGAGACTCGACACCGCCCCGTCGACAGTGCACCGAATCCTGCGATCGGTCCGACTGAACCGACTCGCCTACGTCGATCGAGCGACAGGTGAACCCGTCCGCCGGTACGTGCACGACCACCCGGGATCGCTCGTACACGTGGAGGTGAAGAAGCTCGGGAACATCCCCGATGGAGGCGGTTGGCGGTGCGTCGGTCGCCGCCAAGGCGAGAAGCACCGCGTCGCGACACCGGGCAAGTCACGCAACGCCTACGGCGGCCCGAAGCTCGGATATGCGTTCGTGCACACCGTCATCGACGACCACTCCCGCGTCGCCTACACCGAGGTCCACGATGACGAGACGGCCGTGACCGCAGTCGGCGTGCTGCATCGCGCGGTGGAGTGGTTCGCCGAGCGCGGCGTCACCATCGAGAGGATTCTCTGGCGTACCCGTATCCCGCCGCCCGGGGAAGACGTACGCCGATCCCTGCCTGATGGCGCCGAGGGCACGGACCGGCCAGGCCTCAGCGCCACGACCGGACCCGCTCCGCCTCGCTCACCCTGCTCGCCCTGACCGGCTGCTCACGCCGCGCTTCGGGCGAGTGTCACGCGTTTCGCACGGCCCCAGCGGGCGGATTCCTGCAACGCCATAGCAGATGAAAAGCGCCCATTATCGATACAATCGAATAGCTGCACGAAAAGAGGTGCAATTCGTGAGCAGAGGGTTCATCGAGGTCGATTACGAGAGCGACGCGGTCGGTTCCGAGGGGATACTGCGCGACCGCGAGGGGCAGGCCGAGGCGTTCGACGCGATCGGGGATCGCTATGACGAGGCGTTCCCGTACAAGAAGGGGCAGCTCGCCGCCGCCGAGTGGCTGATCGGGGCGCTGCCCGCTCGATCCCGTGTGCTGGACCTGGGCTGCGGAACCGGCTTGCCAACCGCCCGGCAGCTGGTGGAGGCGGGGTTCGAGGTGGTCGGGGTCGACCTGTCCCGTGGGATGGTGGATCTTGCCCGGGAGTATGTGTCCGGAGCGACGTTCCACCGGCTGGACATGGCTGACCTGGGGCCCGGCGGCCCACACGACCTGGGGCGTTTCGATGCGGTCGTGGCCTTCTTCTCCCTGCTGATGCTGCCGCGCACGGAGATCCCCGGGACGCTGCGGATGGTCCACGACCTGCTCGTCCCCGGTGGCCTGTTCACCCTCTCGATGGTGGAGGCCGATGTGGACTACTTCAAGATCCCGTTCCTCGGCCACCTCATCCGGGTCTCCGGCTACCTGCGGGAGGACCTGCGCCAGGTCGTCGAGGAGGCGGATCTTGAGGTCATCGAGGAGACCTCGTACTCCTACGCTCCGGCGATCTCGGACGTGCCGCCCGAGGAACAGCTGTTCTTCAACTGCGCGCGACGCGGTTGAGGCCGCCCCGTGAGGTCCCTGGTACCCCCACCGGACGACGGGCGAGACGAGTGATGGAGCCCCGCACTCCCGACCAAGGCCCCGAGAGGCTCGCCGCCGGGGCCGAGGGAGGCTCTGCTCCACCAGACCTGGCAGCGAGTCCGGCCCCCGTTGACACCGATGCCGCCGAGTCGCCTCAGCCTGCGAGGCGGCAGCCCCCACCGCCCGACGAGGAGCGGTCCCCGCCGCCGCAGCAGCAGCCGGACGAGGCACCACCACCGACACCGCCGTCCCGGC
The DNA here is from genome assembly GCF_053597915.1 of Streptomyces sp. NPDC001219. Taxonomy (NCBI): domain Bacteria; kingdom Bacillati; phylum Actinomycetota; class Actinomycetes; order Kitasatosporales; family Streptomycetaceae; genus Streptomyces; species Streptomyces sp. NPDC001219. Next base: position 12,509 of record NZ_JBSFJF010000043.1, read on the forward strand.
CGCCGTCTCCTGGGCCGCCCGGAAGCTGCCCTTCCGGCGACGTGTCCGGTGAATCGAGGGAAAGGCTGGGGGCCTCGGATTCCGGCGCCTCCCGCCCCACACCGGCTGGCGAGCGTGCTGCGGAGGGCCCCCGGGAGCGGACGGAGGACGCCCCCGAGACCCACCAGACCGACCGGCTTCGGTTCCTCGAAGCCGCGACGCAGCGGATCACCGGCGGAATCGATCTGGACGACACGCTACGAGAGCTCCGGCAGACAGCGATTCCCGCGTTCGCCGACATGATCGTCGTCCATCTGCGTCATCCGTTTCCGCCCAGGGAGGAGCCGGCGGCCGAGCCGCTTGTCCTGCGACTGCACAGCCTCGGGCAGGGGCCGGAAGGCTCGGTCACCGGGCCGCCTCCGAGGGCCGCCGAACGCCGGCATCTGACGATCACCGGCCGATTCGTTGAGGTTCTGCTGGCCCGAGGAGCCGTGTTCGGTGACACCCCGGAGATCGCGCCCGCGGTGGCCGAGCTGCTGGCCCCCGTGGCCAGCATGCCCACGACGCCGTCACCGGGCCGACGGCTGATCATCGCCCCGCTGTACGGACGCCAGCGCCTCCTGGGCACCGTTGCCCTGTTGCGCGGCGTCGAACGGCCGCCCTTCGCGACGGACGACCTGCTCGTCGCCTCCCAGCTCGCCATGCACACCGCGTCCGGCGTCGACCGGACGACGCCGCACGGACACGAGGCCTCGGTCGCCGACGCGCTCCAGCTCACGATGCTGCCGCCGTCGCTCCCCGAGACCACGGGTGTCCGGCTGGCGAGCCGGTATCTGCCGACCGTCGACACCTCCCAGGCCGGCGGTGACTGGTACGACGCGATCCCGCTGCCCGGCAACCGCGTCGCGCTGGTCGTCGGTGACGTCATGGGGCACTCCATCACCTCCGCCGCGATCATGGGCCAGCTGCGCACCACCGTGCAGACCCTCGCCAGGCTCGACCTGCCGCCGGAGGAGGTCCTGTATCACCTCGACGAGCAGGCCCAGCGCCTCGGCAGTGACCACATGGCGACCTGCCTCTACGCCATCTACGACCCGATATCGCAGCGACTGCAGGTGGCCGACGCGGGCCATCCGCCCCCGGTGCTGCTGCACCCGGGCGGCTCGGCAGAGGTGCTCCAGGCCCCGTCCGGTGCGCCGATCGGAGTGGGCGGTGTGCCCTTCGAAACCGTGGAGATGCCCGCGCCCACCGGGGCCACTCTGCTCCTCTACACCGACGGCCTTGTCGAGTCGCGGAACATGGACGTCCTGACAGGCGTGGAGCAGCTGCGCGCCCGCCTGGAAGCTGCCGCCGCCAGGCTCGAATCCCCGCCGCTGGACGTGCTCTGCGACGCCGTGCTGACCCTCCTGGAGCCGGATGCCCGGCCTGACGACGTTGCGCTGATAGCCGCCCGGTTCGAGGGTTTTCCGCAGGACAACGTGGCGTACTGGTTCCTCAGCCCCCAGCCGCAAACAGCAGGCCGGGCCCGGCAGTTGACCCGCAGGGCGCTGCATCGCTGGGGTCTGGGCTCGATGCTCGACGCGACCGAGCTGATGGTCAGCGAGGTGGTGACGAACGCGGTGCGCTATGCCTCCCGCCCGATCGCCCTGCGACTGCTCCGCACCGACACCCTCCGGTGCGAGGTGGGCGACGACTCGCCGCAGCTGCCCCGGATGCGGCATGCGCAGACGGGCGACGAGGGCGGCCGCGGACTGTTCCTGGTCGACCATCTCGCCCAGCGCTGGGGAGCGACGATGCTGAGCACGGGCAAGGTCGTCTGGTTCGAGCAGGAGATGCCCGACGACTACTGTCCGAACGGGCCGGACGCACCGTAGTTCCCCGTCCTGGAGCTGCAACGTGCGCCGCCCTGCCCCGCCTGGAGGCGATGTCGGAGTCACGGGGGAGGGGGACGAGGGGGAAGGGGGTGGTGCCGTCGCGGTATGCCAGGTGCGGTCCTCCTGCTGCTCCGGTGTGAGGGAGGAGTGGGCGGAAGCCGGGCGGTGGACGTTCATGGGCAAGCAACTCACGGGTACGGCCAGTCGGGCGTCAGCTGGTTCGGGTCGGCGACAGTATCGGCCGCAGTACTGGGCGAGACGTCGATACGGGTGTAGTGCTCGGTGCCGAGAATCCGGCTTCGGGTTTCCTCAGGGAGACGGGACAGTATCCCGGGCAGGGGGCGTTCCCGCTCCAGTTGGCTCCGGTGCGCCAGGATCGCGCTCCACTTGCGGTCGAGCCAGGACGTCACATCGATGGTGGCGGTGACCTGCTCGTCCGGCACACTGAGGAGGGTCTTGCCGACCCGGGTGAGAAGTGGTCCCAGGTCGCCGACTCCGGAGTGCGGGTGGGTGACCGCGTAGAGGGCAGTCGTCCGCCAGGGGTTCCCACAGCGCGGTGAGCCGCGTCGCGCCTCACCGCGCCTCACTTCGCCTCCTCCCGCCGCGGAGCGGCACCTCCCCGAGAAGCGGCACCGTCCCGAGGTACGGCATCGTCCCGGGAAGCAGAACCGTGCCGAGGCGCCGGCAGCGCATCGCTGTCGGCCTGGGTGAGCCCGTACTGGGCGGCCTGGGCGACGAACATCCCCCGGTAGCGGCCCTCTTCCACGGCCATGAGCTGCTCGTGGGTGCCCTCTTCGACGACCTCTCCGTGATCGAGCACGTAGATGTGGTCGGCCTTCGCGGTCGCGGCCAGCCGATGGGTGACCAGTACGACCGCGTGGCCCTGCTCGGCCAGTGACCACAGCCCCTCGAAGGCCGCGATCTCCGCGTGCGGGTCGAGCGCCGAGGTGGGTTCGTCGACGAGGAAGAACGGGGCGTCGCGGTACCGGCTGCGAGCGGTCCCCAGCTTCTGCCACTGACCACCCGAGAGCTGGACACCGCGCTCGTACCCCTTGAAGACGATCGAGTCGTATCCGTGGGGCAGGCCTGTGATGAGTTCGTGGACGTCAGCGGCCTGTGCGGCCTCCGTGACCCGGTCCATGTCCCGGGGGCGGTCGCCGACACCGATGGCCACATTCGTGGCCGCGGTCATCTCCCAGTGCGGGAAGTCCTGTGCGAGCAGCCCGACCGAGGCGAAGACCTCGCCGCGGTCGGCCTCACGGAGTTCGACCCGTTCGCCCGGTTCCCCTTCCCACCACACGCGCCCTTCGGTGGGCAGCAGCAGCCCGGCCACGATCTTGGTGAGGGTCGTCTTCCCCGAGCCGTTCGCGCCCACCAGGGCCGTCACCCGGCCCCTGCGGACGGACAGGCTCACGTCCTTCAGCGAAGGGGAATCGGCTCCCGGGTAGGTATAGGACACGCCTTCCACGTGCACGGCGCGGACGGGGGAGGGCAAGGGCCTGCCGGTGCGCGGGATCGCGTGCTCGGTGGCCAGTTCGGTGGCGTGCTTGGTGTCGGTGAGGAACAGCAGCTCCTCGTAGAGCCGGTTGACCTGCTGTACCAGGGACGTCAGGCGCTCGGTGGAGGTGCGGATGGCGATGACCGCGGTGCCCCCGACAGCGAGTGGCAAGCCGCCGGCGGCCAGCAGCCACCACAGCAACCCGTAGCAGGCCAGCGACGCGAGACCGGCGAAGCCGCCGGCGACCAGGTCCGTGTGCGCCTGGGCCCGCGCCAGTCGGCGCTGCTCCGTCTCCGTCTGCCGCGACATCTCCTCGTACCCGCGCAGCAGCGTCGCTCCGGCCGCGTGTGCACGGATCTCCCCGGCGGCGTGCGGCCGGGTCAGATACGCCAGCAGTGACGCGATCGCACGCCGGTGGTCGATCCAGTTCAGCCGCGAGGTGTACTCGCGTCGTGCGGAGCGCACCGCACCCCATCCCTTGGGAAGGGCGATCGCCAGCAGCATCGGCAGCAAGATCCAGTGCAGCGACACCAGGACGACGGCGGCCGCCACCATGCCGATCAGGACGTTGCCCACGCCCACCGACAACCGCAGCATGCTGCGCGCCGAGTCCGTGCCGAACTTTCCCGCCTCCAAGACCCGTTGGACCTCCGGCCGCTCGGTCGCTTCCACCTCGACCTGGGTGACAGCCGCGTAGTACCGAGCCGAGACCGAGCGTTCCACCTGCGGCTCCAGGCGGCCGGACATCGCCGTCGACCATGCCGCCAGCAGCGCCGACCCCACTGACACCACCGCCAACACCACCAACGACGGCAGGGCGTCACGCAGCTTGTCCGCGGTCGGACCGTCCGCGAACAGCTGTGTCAGGACCCGATTGACCGCGACCAGCCCCCAGGCGGCAGTCACCCCCTGCCCGACCTGGGCGGACACCACGCCTGCCAGCGCCCGTCGGTCCGCCTCCCATCCGGTGCGCAGCACCATCCCCACCATGCGCGGCAGCGCCGCCGCCAGCTGCCCGAATCGCAGCCGGGCCAACGCGTTCTCGTACTGGACGAACGTCTGATCCCAGCGGAGCCGGCCCCCGTAGAGCTCGCGCTCCGCGTTCGAGATGCCGCCCTCGTTCGCCGTTGCTGTCCCTCGCCCGCCCTTGTTCGTATCGCGGCGTGGCCCGGTCGATGTCAACGTCGCCTCCCCCTTTGACAGTTGTGCCGGTGTCATCAGGCTCAACGACCGCGCCTGGATTTCGAACACATGTCTTTCGGTCGGACCGAGAACCCCGGCGCTGAGCGGTTCGTGGCGAGTGCGGGATACACCGACCCTTGTCCCGCAAGCACCTACCGTCGAACGCCGAGTGGCCGAAACGCCGATGTCCCGCCCGGGGGCGGGGAGTTGGCGCGCGACTTCGGGTCCCTCCGGCCCCCCGGCCACCTCCGACGCGGAATCCCGGCTCGGTAGGATGTGTGATATGCCAAAACACCTGTTATTTGTGGCCCTTGCGGGGCACGGGCATGTCAATCCCACGCTGCCGCTGGTCCAGGAACTCGTGCGGCGAGGGCACCGAGTGGACTACGCCACCAGCGCGGAGCACGCCGAAGCGGTGACCGGCGCCGGCGCGCGGTGGGTGGAGCTGGACCCGGGGGACGCCATGGGGGCGCCGCCGAGTGAGTTCCGTCCCGCGGATGTCGCCGTTTTCCTGCGCCGTATGTTCGCGGCCCTGAGCGCGGCCTATCCGGTGCTGCGAGAGCACTGCGTCAACGAGTCGCCGGACGCGATCTGCTACGACGCCATGAACTGGTCGGCCCGGGTCCTCGCCGAACAGCTGGGTCTGCCCGCCGTGCGGTGCATTCCGAATCTCGCCTCGAACGAGGAGTATTCGCTCTTCGCCACCTTCATGGACGGGTTCGGCGACCAGAACCCCCTGACCGCCGCACTCGCCCCCGACTGCGCGGAGTTCTCCGCCGAATTCGGCGTCGAGCTCGACCCGGCGAGCCTCATGGACGTGACCGAGAAACTCAACCTCGTGTTCATACCCAGGGAGTTCCAGCCGGCCGGGGACACCTTCGACGAGCGCTTCCAGTTCATCGGCCCCTCGATGGGCGACCGGGGGCAGGCCGAATCCTGGTCACCCGCCGACCCCGACGTCCCCGTTCTCTACATCTCACTGGGGACGGTCTTCAACGACCGGCCCGAGTTCTACCGCACCTGCATCGAGGCCTTCGGCGGCGGGCCGTATCAAGTCGCCATGACCGTGGGAAATGTGGAACTCGCCGATCTGGGCGATATCCCGCCCAATATCGACGTCCGGCCGTACTTCCCGCAGCCCGCCGTGCTGCAGAAGGCCGCCGCCTTCGTCTCCCACGCCGGTATGAACTCCACGATGGAGTCGCTGTATTACGGCGTCGGGCTGATCACCGTCCCGCAGATGCCCGAACAGGCCGCCAACGCCGGCCGGGTCCAGGAACTGGGACTGGGTGAGCAGTTGGACGCGGCGACGGTGACCGTCGAGTCCCTGCGCGCCGCGGTCGCCCGGATCGTCTCCGACTCCACGGTGCGTGCCAACCTCGACCGGATGCGCAAGGTCGTCAGGGAGAGCGGGGGAGCCGTGCGCGGTGTGGAGGCGATTGAGGAGTACCTTCGCTGAATGCCGCCACCTCTTGCCCGAGGGATGCCTCGTGATCTCGTGATCAGGCAAGGGAGAGCAAGAGCGAGGGTGCGCAGCAGGACACGTTACTGTCCCCGCCGCGTACCCTCGCTCTTGTGGTCAACGAGTGGTTGTGACGTACTGGTCCGACGACAACGCGAACACCCGAACTCGCTGACCGCCGGTGGGGTGGAAGGTCTCACGGACCGGATGCATCCCCAGTTTGGTCATGATCCGTTCGGAGGCGTCGTTGCCCACCTGAGTGATGCTGACGATCCGCTCCAGCCCTCGCTCTTCGAACCCGAACCGTACGGCGGCCACAGCGGCTTCGGTGGCCAAGCCCTGCCCCCAGTGGGAACGTCCCAGCCGCCAGCCGACCTCGACCGCCGGCAGCACCTCGGGCAAGAAGTGGGGCACCGAAAGGCCGGTGAACCCGGCCAGCTCGCCAGTGGACCGGATCTCCACGGCGAACAGGCCGAAGCCCTGTGACTCCCACTCGCTCTCCCATGCCCGGATTCCGTCGCGAGTCTGCTGTTCGTCACGGACGCTGCCGTCACGTATCCACCGCATGACCTCGGGGTCGGCATGGATGGCAGTCATGGGCGCGACGTCTTCCTCGCGCCAGCGACGCAGGATCAAACGGGGAGTCTCAAGCGTGACCATCCAGTCATTCTGGATCACAAAATGGGCTCTCCGCCATCCTCACCAGGCACTTCGATACAGGCCCTAGTAATCCTCGTCCTCGAATTCCCACCGGAGGTCGACCTGTGCGGTGGGAGCGAGCGCGTGCACGGTGTCCTGCGATCCCTGCTCGATCGTGTCCGACCAGGGGCCGAAGCGGGTCACGATGATGGGGTAGTCGGTCTCCGCGAAGACCTGACCCGCCGGTGCATCCTGGGATACGGCGACGTCATCCTCGAGATCGTGCTTGGTGAGGAACGCGGCGAGTGCCTCGGCGACGCGTGCTGTCTCCTCTCCCGGCTGCAAACCGGAGACGCTGAGACTGAGACCAACAGATATCGACATGTGGCTAAGGTACCGGCCGCCACTGACATTCCAGCCATCGCCTGCGACTACCCGCTCCCGCGTCCGAGCCCGAAGCCGTAGTGGTGGGGGCGGTGTTCGCCGGCCGGTCCGGCCGGTACCCGCGCGTCCCGCCCCGTCCGTCTGCATCACCCCGCTCAGCCCCACGCGTCACGAACCCTTGTGCTCGTTTCTGTTCTCCATAACACTCTCAATGCACAGAAGCGCGCACCACTGAACATGTTCAAACGCCTTGCCATGACGGTCAGTCGAGTCGAGGAGAGCAGACGTGACGCAGTTCAGCCGACGGAGATTCCTGGGCGCGGCCATGGTGGGAGGTGCGTCCGTGGGAATCGCCCTGGGGAGCGGCCGTACCACCCTCGCCCAGGCCGACAGCCCGCGGGGGCTGACCCTCCGCGGGAGCGAATTCCTGCTGGACGGGAAGCCGTTCAGGATTCTCGCGGGGGCCTTCCACTACTTCCGGACGCACCCCAAGGACTGGCGCGACCGGCTGCTGCGCATGCGGGCCATGGGCCTGAACACCGTGGAGACCTACGTCGCCTGGAACTTCCACCAACCGCACGAAGGGAAGGCCGACTTCACCGGATGGCGCGATGTCGCCGCCTTCGTCCGGACCGCGGACGAGGTCGGGCTCAAGGTGATCGTGCGGCCGGGGCCGTATATCTGCGCGGAGTGGGACTTCGGCGGCCTGCCGGCCTGGCTCCTCAAGAACAAGGACGCGCCCCTGCGCCGCTCCGACCCCGCCTACGAGCGAGCGGTTGACGCCTGGTTCGCCGAACTGCTGCCCCGGTTCGTCGACCTGCAGGCCACCCGTGGCGGGCCCATCATCGCGATGCAGGTCGAGAACGAGTACGGCAGCTACGACGACGATCACGCACACCTGCGCCACCTGCGGGACAGCATGCGGGCGCAGGGCATCGACAGCCTGCTCTTCTGCTCCAACGGGGCCACCCAGGAGGCGCTGAAGGCCGGCAGCCTTCCCGACCTCCTGTCCACCGTCAACTTCGCCGGCGACCCCACCGGGCCCTTCGCGGAGCTGCGCAGATTCCAGCCGGACAAGCCCCTGTTCTGCACGGAGTTCTGGGACGGCTGGTTCGACCACTGGGGCGAACGGCATCACACCACCGACGCGGCGCAGACCGCAGCCGACGTGGAGAAGATGCTCGCAGCAGGAGCCTCCATCAACTTCTATATGGCGGTGGGCGGAACGAACTTCGGCTGGTACGCGGGTGCCAACCTGAGCGGCAGCTCCTACCAGCCCACCGTCACCAGCTACGACTACGACTCCCCGATCAGCGAATCCGGCGAACTCACCGAGAAGTTCCACCAGGTGCGTGCGGTGCTGGCCAAGTACACCACCGTGCCGCACACACCCCTGCCGCCCGTGCCGCGCCGCCTGCCGGACCAGAAGGTCACCGTCCGTGAGTCGGTGCCGTTCATGGACGCGCTGGACGCCCTGGGCACTCCGGTACGGCGCAGCACCCCCGTCCATATGGAGGCGCTCGGGCAGTCGTACGGGTTGATCCACTACCGCACTCGGGTGCGCGGGCCGCGTGACACCAAGAGGCTGAGGGTCGCGGGGCTGGGCGACCGGGCGTTGGTGTTCGGTGACGGCAGGCGTCTGGGTGCCTTCGACCGTAATCAGCCCGACCACACCATCGACTTCACCGTGGCCGGCGCGTCCAGCACCCTCGACCTCCTGGTCGATCCCACCGGACGGGTCAACTTCGGCCAGGGCCTCAACGACCCCAAGGGAATCAGCGGCAAGGTCCTCCTCGACGACGAGGAACTGCGGGACTGGGAGATCCGCCGGCTGCCACTCGACGACCTCTCGGCGCTGAGGTTCGGCAGCGGAGCGACGCCGACCGGTCCCGCGTTCCACCGGGCCCGGGTCCATGTCGACACCCCCGCGGACGGCTTCCTCGCCTTTCCGGGCTGGGACAAGGGCATGGTGTGGCTCAACGGCTTCGCGCTCGGCCGGTACTGGTCCCTCGGGCCGCAGGTCACCCTGTACGCGCCGAGCCATCTGTGGCGACGGGGCCGTAACGAACTCGTCGTTCTGGAGATGGAGCGGACGGGGGACCGGATCGAGGTGCGGTCCGCGCCCGACATCGGGTGAGTGCTGCCGTTGCCGTAGGCGTGGGAGCGGGTGGGGCGGCGGCGGGGAGCGTACGGCTCGCCTCGCCGCCGCCACCTGCCCTGATGACCTGCTACACGTCGGCGATCCGGTGCCGGAGATGGTCGTAGGCCCAGGCGGCGAGGGTGGTCGGGGTGGTGGTCCGGAGGGTGCGGCGCTGTTCGGGCACGAAGTTCTCCCGGAGGCCGGTCGACATTCCCAGCACGGCCTCGACCAGTCCGTCGGGCAGCCCGGCTTGCTGGAGCTGGGTGCGCATGGCGTCGTCGGTGATCTGCTCCACGCCGATCCGCCGGCCGGTGGCGGCGGTGAGGATCTCGGCGACCTGTCGCCAGGTGAGGTCGGCGGGTCCGTGAACCGCCTGTACACAGCGTCCGGACCAATCAGGAGAGAGCAGACGGGTGGCGGCCACTTCGGCGATGTCGCGAGGAGCCACCCAGGGCATGGGCTGGTCGAGGGGAAGGATCACCTGGAGCGTGCCGGCTCGTAGGGCGTCGAGTTGAAGTTCGAGATTGGTGAAGAAGTAGCCACAGCGGAGGTGGGTGATGTCGACGCCGAGGTCGTCCAGGGCCGTCTCGGTGTGTGCCAGCCCGTCGATCTCGCCGGCACCGTGCCGCTTCTCGGCGCCTACGCTGCTCTGGAAGACGACGCGGCCGATCCGGTTGTCGGTGACGGCGCGGACCACGCTGCCGGTGGCGCGGGCGTAGTCGGCGAGGGGGTCCGCACCGCCGGTGCTCGGGTCCACCCAGAACAGCGCGTCGACGTCGTGGGTGGCGGCCACCACCGCGTCGGCGTCGAACTGGTCGACCGGCACGGCATCCACCTCGCTCCGGAGCTCGGGAGACAGCCGGCCGGGGTCGCGCAGCAAGACGCGCGGCCGGACCCCGGCGCGGACGAGCGTGGCGACGAGGTGACGGCCGACGTTGCCGGTCGGGGTGGTGACAGCGATCTGCATGGTTCCCTCTCCTTCGGTGACTGGGCCTCAGGCTAGGAGCAGAGGCGGCCTGAACCTGTCCGCCTCTCCTGGAAGGCTGACGGCATGGAACCCGACCCGGCGATCAGGACCCTGACCCTGCTGACGCTGTTGCAGTCGGGCGGCGAGTGGACGGCCGCCGACCTGGCCGAACGGCTCGGCACGAGCGTCCGCACCGTACGACGTGACGTCCAGCGGCTACGCCGGCTCGGGTACCAGGTCGAGGCCCGCCCGGGGCCGGGCAGCGGCTACCGGCTGCGCCCCGGGGTCAAGGTCCCGCCGCTGCTGTTCACCCCGGACGAGATCACCGCGCTGGTGGCCGGGCTGCACCTGATCCGCGCCTGGCTCCCCGACGCGGCGGTCGCCTCGAGCGCTCTGCTCAAGCTCGACCAGGTCCTGCCCCGCCCCCTGCGGCGCCGCGCCGCCGCGACCGACCTCGCCACCGAGGTGCTGCAGCAGCCAGGCGCCGTGGTCGCGGCGGCGACCGTCGGCGTGATCGCCGACGCGGTGGCCGGGGACGGCAGGCTCCGCTTCCGCTACACCGACCAGCACGGCGGGACGTCCACCCGCCTGGTCGAGCCGTACCGCCACTTCCTCCGCGCCGGCCAGTGGTACCTCGTGGCCTTCGACGTCGACCGCGACGACTGGCGCACCTTCCGTCTGGACCGGATCACCGACATCTCCCCGGTGGCGGGCACCTACCGGCCCCGCGCATTCCCTGATGAGTCCATCGAACACTGGCTGACCACCGACTTCGGCCGCGCCCCCGCACGCCCGTCCAGGTCAGCGGCCCGGCCGGCACGGTGACGTCGGCCCGCGTTCCCGGGCAGGCGGCCCGGCACGCGCGGCCCTCGCACGGTTCCGACCCGGCCCGAGGCGCTCGGACAGGTCCCGCCCGCGCGTGGCGGTCCGTGGCCGGTTTGCCCGCGATTCCGGGGCCGTGATGCCCGCATTCGTGCCCCGCCGTACCTTCACAGCGCGGCAGTCGACGCCTTTCCTGGTACGGCATCACACCCATCGACCGGTGACGGGCCCGCCAAGGTCCGTAGGAGGAGGCGGAGTTGTACGCGAACGGAGAGCGGGGCGCGAGAGCGGACGAAGGCCGGAGGCGGCGGGCAGCGGCGCGCCCGGCGGCCACGACGGCGCGTCCGTCGGCCGAGGCGGAATCCGTCCCGGCGACGATGCTGGCACTGCAACGCACCGCCGGGAACGCCGCGGTTTCGCGGTTGGTCGAAGAAGGGCGGCGGGGCGGGGCCACGGGCGGGCGCGAAGGCGCGCCCGGCGAGGCCGTCCAGCGGGCAGCGGAGGAGGAACAGACCGGCGGGCACGGCGGGATCAAGGACCGGGCCGGCGGGAGAATCAAGGAGAAGCCCACGAACGACGTCGAGCGGGGTTTCTACGCCGACATGCGCGCGGGCAGACACCCCGCTCTGGAAGACGTGGTTCCGCAGTCGTACACCGCCCCACAGGTCGAGGCGATGGACGGCCAGAAGGGCGGGGGCGATGACTCGACCCACATCTACATCGACAACCTGACGTTCGGCATGAAGACGCCGAAGGTGCTCGACATCAAGGTGGGGGAGAGCACGGCGAGCAAGCAGGAGCTGCTCACGTCCATGTCACACGCCGACGCCTGGAAGAAGAAGATGAAGCTGAAGGTCGCCGACACAGTGACCGGCTCCGCGGACCGCGGCTATCGAGCGGTCGGCGGCACGGGGCTCAAGGGAAAGAGCCGACGCGTCATCGGGCAGGAGTCCGAGCAGGTCGTGCGGGGCTTCTCCGAGGAGCACAGCGTCTACGACACGCTGGTGGAGCAGCTGACCGACGTCAGGACGGCGGCCGGCAAGTCCGGCCTCGCCTTCATCGCGGCGAGCGTGCTCATCGCGGTGGACGAGCAGCCGGCGGCGGAGAGCCCGGCCGCCACCGCGAAACTCAACCTCATCGACTTCGCGCACACCTTCGGCCCGGAGCAGCTGGGCAAGGACCAGGTGGAGAAGTACCGGGCCCGTTTCGACGCGGGGCTGGCACGGCTGATCGAGGACGTGAAGGCGGCCGGCGCGGCCAAGGAGCAGGCGGCGGAGCAAGCCGGCGCGTCGGGGGCCGAGAAGGGGTGAGCGGCCGTGTGAGGGGACCCGCCTGAAAGCCCCGCGCGTAGCCCGTCCCTTTGGACGGCGGTCCGTATGATCACGCGGGGAACGCCCGAGCCACGACCACCTGCGAGGCGGAGCGGACATGTCGGACCCGAGAGTTGTCATCGTGACGGGCGGCGGAACCGGGATCGGCGCCGCCACCGCCCGGCTGCTGCGGGCGGCCGGACACCACGTAGTGATCTCGGGCCGCCGCCCCGAACCGCTGAACCGCGTCGCCGAGGAGACCGGAGCCCTCGCCCATCCGTCCGACGCCGCCGACCCCGACGCCGTCCAGAACCTCGTCGACACGGCGGTGTCCGCTTACGGACGGCTCGACGGGCTCGTCCTCAACGCCGGGACCTCCCGCGGCGGGACCGTCGGCGACCTGTCGGTGGCGGACTGGGAGACCGTGCTGACCACCAACGTCACCGGCCCCTTCCTCCTCCAACGCGCGGCCCTCCCCCACCTGTTGAAGGCCCGTGGCGCGGTGGTCGCGGTCGCCTCGGTCGCCGCCCTGCGCAACAGTCCGGGCAACGCCGCCTACGCGACCTCGAAGGCCGCCCTGCTTCAGCTCTGCCGTTCCCTCGCCGTCGACTACGGGGCGGAGGGACTGCGCGCCAACGTCGTCTGCCCCAGTTGGGTGCGTACCGAGATGGCCGACGGCCGGATGGCCCGTTTCGCCGAGGAGGCCGGCCTCGGGGACGGTGGCGTCGACGCCGCCTACGAGGAGGCCACCCGGCTGCTGCCCGCCGGCCGTCCCGGCGATCCCGGCGAGGTCGCCGAGGCGATCGGATGGCTGCTCTCGCCGGCTGCGTCCTTCGTCAACGGGGCGGTGCTGACCGTCGACGGCGGCGCCACGGCGGTCGACGTCGGTGGCGCCGGGTTCGGCTTCCGCCTCACACCGCGGGACGACGCCGGGGCTTGATGCCTGCCGTGCCCGGGACCCTTCTGCGGGTCCCGGGCTGGGAGCCACCGAAAAATCCCGTGGCCTGCTCCCGGACTTTCCGTAGAGTGCACTGTCGTTCAGGAGGCGGCGCAGGCGGAACGACGGGGAGCACATGACGACGACAACGGAGCCGCTGCGGACCGTGACGGCCGAGCGCTATGTGACCCCGCTGCGGAGCGGCGGCTCCGTGCCCGGCGTGGTCGAGGCGGACGACCTGGGCACGTACGTCGTGAAGTTCACCGGCTCGGCGCAGGGCCGCAAGGCGCTGGTCGCCGAGGTCATCGTGGGTGAACTGGCCCGGAAACTCGGCTTCCGGATACCGGAGTTGGTGCTGGTGCACTTCGATCCGTCGGTCGCCCGCGACGAACCGCACCAAGAGGTGCAGGACCTCCTCCGGGCCAGCGCGGGGCTCAACCTCGGCATGGACCACCTCCCGGGAGCCGCCGACTTCACACCGGACGCCCTGGACGTCGATCCGGCCGAGGCCGCCCGGATCGTCTGGCTGGACGCGTTCACCGCCAACGTGGACCGCACCGTGCACAGCACCAACCTCATGACCTGGCCGACCTCCGGCCTGCAGCGGTCCCGGCTGTGGCTCATCGACCACGGCGCCTCGCTCGTCTTCCACCACCGGTGGGCGGGCGCCGACGGCGCGGTCGGGAAGGCATACGACCTCCGGCACCACGCGCTCGGCTCCTGCCGCCCCGACCTGGCGGCCGCCGACGCCGCACTCGCGCCCCGGGTGACCTCCGGGCTGCTCCGCGAGTGCGTCGCGGCCGTCCCGGACGCCTGGCTGGCCGGCGAGCCGGGCTTCACCTCACCGGACGAGGTGCGCGACGCCTACATCACCCACCTCGCCGCCCGCGCACGGCTGTCCGCCGACTGGCTCCCCACCCGGTTCGCCGACGGACCGGGCGGACGCGGCAGCGCGACGAAACTCGCCGTCTGAGCGAAGGCCTGCGGGAACGCAAGAAGGCGCCAGTCCCGGCGGCACGCGTGAACAGCGCGGAGAGACCGTCTTCCATTGGTTGACCGAGGTCTTCGAAGACCGAGCCCCTTGGCGTTCTGCGGCTTCAGTAGCCCCTACGACAACACAGCCACAAAGCCGGTAACGAGGCGCTGCTACGGTCGTCAGGCGATGACTGGGGGACGTGTGAGCGAAGAGGCAGTGCACTTGCCGGCCGAGTGGAAGCGGCGAGTCGTATGGCTGTTGGGCGGGGTGGCGATTCCGGCCGCGGTCTCGGCGGCGGTATGGCTGGCGTTTCTGAGCGAGCGTCCGCTGAGCAACCTGCTGTGGGTCGCTGCGTCGACGGGAGTGGCGTTGGGCTTGCTGCCCATGCTGACGGTCGTGCGTCTGGCGCCGCTGCGCATCGATGCGCAGGGGATCACAGCCGGGAGCCGGAACGTTCCCTGGAGCGACATCGGCTTCGCGACCGTCCTCAACGACACGGCGCTCGCGGTGTGGCTCCGTCCCCGGACATCCGGCTCGCCCGAGGGCAAGGCGACGTTGCACTACCTCCACTACGAGAAGCGATGGCTCGGCCGGGCCCGTCGCGCCCAGCGCTGCCAGATCATCGCCGACGCCATCGAGCGGTTCGCGCCCGGCACATACGTCACTGATGAGGCGGAGATGCGGCAGCGCGCCGGCCTCTGAGGCATCAGGGGCAGGGGTGGGCGAGGGGCTTTCGGGAGGCGTGGTGGAGGAGGGCGGCGGGGGTGGTGTGGGAGCCGGGCAGGAGCCAGTGGGGGTCCTTGCCGGTCAGTGCGGCGAAGAGGCGTTGCCAGGCTTCGTTGTCGGTGCCCAGGAGCTTCCCGGCCAGTAGGGCGAGTTCGCTCGTGGCGTCCTGAACGGCGGCCCGGAGGGCGGCGGGGGCTTCCCGGCGGACGGAGGCTTCGGCGAGGTAGTGGAGCATGCGGTTGGCCGAGGCGCCACCGTGGATGATCTCCTTGCCGGAGATCAGACCCCGTTCGAGAAGGGCGTCGAGGACGGCGGCCCACTCGTCTCGCTGGAGCATAAGGTTCGGGATGATCCCGATGGCCGCACGGGCCCAGCTGGGGCCGCGGTCGGTCAGGGTGCGGTCGATGAAGCAGGACCAGTACTCGAAGGCGGCCGGGGTGAGTTCGTCCGGCGCGTCGGGCAGCCGGGCGATGGTGCCCCACACCTCCCGGCGGAACGCATCCTGTGCGTGCGCCCGGATCAGGACGTCCCAGTCGCGGGTGTAGGGGAGGTCCAGGATCTCCTTGTGTTCGTACTCCCCACAGGTGCGGAGCTTGGCGACGAGGCGCTCCGTGCTCAGTTCCTTGTCGAGGCGGGCGGTGAGGACCGCGTCCGGGTCCGGCGCGGACAGTGCCTTTGTGGCGACCTTGGCGGCACCCGCGCTGAGCAGGCCCCGCTCGATCAGCGAGCGGAGACGCTCGGCGCCGCCGTGGCGAAGCGTGTTGCGCGCGGCCAGGAGGTGGTCCGGGAGCGGAACGCGCTTGCCCCACGAGGTGAGCGCGTGCTCCACGAGTTCGGGGTCCGCCGCCTCGACCAGAACCCGGAGGTACTTCGCCGACCTCTTGTCGAAGTAGCTCCGCTCCAGCAGCCGTTCGCGGAGTTCCGGGGCGAGCGGGAGGAGGTCGTCCGGCCCGTCGGCGGTGCGGCCCTGGGGCCGGCGGGAGAGGATGATCCGGCGGATCTCGGCGGTCGAGGTGCTGCTGTGGACCTTCCCGTACAGCGTCGCGTTGATCGTGGGGTCGTCGACCGCCAGCAGACGCAGTTTCAGGTCCCGGTCGCGGGAGCTTCGTGCCAGGACGAGCAGCGCGGCGCGGTCGTCGTGGGTGAACAGATGGTCCAGGAGGGCGTCGGGCAGATACCTGCCGGCACAGGCGCGCTCGGTGAGGGTGAGCGTGGCCTGCGCGTCGAGCCGCGGCAGCACGGCCGCGAGGGCGTCGGTGCCCGCGTGCAGCAGGAGTCCGGCGCCCGCCCCGGTGAGCACCGTGGCGACCGCGTCCCCGCTGCCGTGGTCGAGCAGCTCGACGAAGGGCCGCTCCGCCCAGTCGGTGTCCATGGCGGCGAGTGCCCGCAGCCACCGTTCCGGGTCGGTGCCGAGCCGGTCGGCGACCAGCCGGCGCGCGGCACTCACCGTGGCCTCGGCCGGCACCTCGCGTATGAACCAGTGCTTCGGCAGCGGGGACATCTCGCGCGCGGGCGTCCGGGCGACCAACTCGCTGGGTGCCACGGCCCCCTGCCTGCAGGCCAAGAGAGCGGCCCGCCGCGGCCGTTCGGTGGACCTCTCGGTGAGGCGCCGGCGAGTGTCGGGGGAGGCGTGCCGGTCACAGGCCTCGTCGAGCCAGTCAGGATGGGACGGCCCGGGAAAGTCGGTCGTGGGCGTAGCGGCGAGGACGTCGAGCACAGCGGGGTCGGTGGGCACTGGCGCGCCCGCGACGAGCGTGCGGAGCAGGTGCGCCGAGGCGAGGGCCGCGCCCGGGTCGAGGTCCCTCTCCCGCTTGCGTTGCTCGCCGTGGGTGAGCGCGCCCACGGGTGCCGCGGCCGGTTCCGGGGCGTCGCCGGTCCGGGCGTACGCGTCGAGGCGGGCCAGCTCATCGGCATCGGGCCGGGGGCCGGCCACGCTCGCGGCCGTGGTGATCAGCTCGGCGAGTGAGCCGGTGAAGGTACCGACCAGGTTGAGCGCGATGACCCACGCTTCCGGGTGGCCGGCCAGATGCTCGGCTACGAGGTCGACGGCGTGCCGGCGTGCCCGGACGCCGACCTGGCCGAGGTGCGTGAGCGCCGCCGCGGCCGGCTGGGCGGTGTCGACGAGCCGTTCGGGCGCGAGCAGGCCCTGCCCGACGGTCTCGGCGAACCAGCGGTGCAGGTTGCTGCCGTACGGCGTGGCACGCAGATGAGCGAGCGGCTCGGCGCCGACGGCACCTGCAGGGCTGGTGAGGGCCTGGCGCGTCGCCTCGTCGACGTCCTCGTGGCGGAGCAGCTCCTGGATGGGCTCGGGCTCGAAGGTGTGCGCGTGGTGGGCGGCGATCAGACGCGGGAAGTCGTACACGTAGGGCTCGTGCACGATCTTCTGCATCAGCCGGCGGGTGGCGTTGCGTCCGCGCGGGGTGGCGAAGACCCGGGGCAGCGCTTCGGGGTCCTCGTAGGGCTCGCCCCCTTCCCGGAACCGGTCCAGGCCGTCGGGGTGCTCCAGGTCAGCGGTCGCCTTGGCGAGGACCGGCGGCAGGGTGGCGGGGGCCAGGTCCAGGAGCCGCCGCATGGCGTCCGGGCCACCACGCTCCCACACCCGGACCACGGAGAAGTGGCGCGCCTCGTCGCTAGCCCACCAACCCCAGGAGTGCAGGACCAGCGCGGGGTCACCACTGGTGATCAGCGGGCTGCGGTGGGATCGGTCCTGGGCGGCGAGGAGTTCGCTGCGCAGCTCGGCGTCGAGGGGGACGAGTCCGGTGCGGCCCGGGGTGCGGGGGACGCCGGAGGCGATCGCGCGGCGGAGGGAGAGCGTGGCCCGCTGGTTGCGGTACACGGCGGCGTTGACCGCCGGTTCGTCGCACTCGGTCAGTCGGCGCAGGTCACGGATGCCGAGGGCGACGTTGCCGCCGAGGGCGGCCCGTACGCGGGGGTCGGACGCCGCGAGCGCGGTGTCGAGGGCGTGCGGCGGCAGCGTGCCCTTGCCGAGCAGGGCGTGCAGCAGCTCATCGGGCAGGTGGGGGAGCAGCTCGCGCAGATCGTCGGCTTCGGCGGCGTACAGCAGGAACCGGTACGGCTTGGCCAGGGCGGGAGGCGTGACCGAGGGGCCGGGCTCGGGCACCGTGCCGTCGGCGATGCCGGCCAACAGGTCGGCGAGGGTGCCCTTGTACCGCGACAGCGAGGTGCGCAGGGTGGCCCAGCGTCGCGGATCGGCGCCGAGTCGGCGGTGGAGGAGCAGGCGCAGCGGTGCGGTGGGGCCGAGTTCGAGCAGAGCCTTGGCCGCCGTGCGTGCGGGGGCGACGGTGTCGAGGACGAGGGCGCTGAGGTCCGCGCGGTCGCCGGACGGGCCCAGACCGGCGGCGATCCGGAGGATCTCGGGATGGCCGGGCGTCCGGGCGGCGACGCGCAGCAGGGCCGGACAGAGTGGTGCGACCGCGGTGACCACCGCGGGGTCGGTGCGGTACAGGTCGGCGATCAGCCGCTCGGGACAGTCAGGATGGCCGGCGAGGGCGCGTACGGCCGGCTCCGGCAGCGGCGCCGCCTGATGGGCCGTCACGAGGGCGTCCCAGTCGACGGTACGGCGCCAGGCAGGTTCGGATTCGCCCGCGCGGAGTCCGGCTACCAGGCCCTCGGGCCCCTCGGCGGTCGCCACTGCGGCGCGCAGCCGGTCACGGCCGGTGTCGCCGTCGGTGTCGCCGTTGGTGTTGACGTCGACGTCGCCATCGGGGTCGAGCGCGCTGCGTGCGAGGTCGGCAACGGCGGGGTGCAGGGTGGCCGGGCCGGTTGCGGGGTCGAGCAGCGCGCGCAGCCGGTCGGGATATGCGAACAGCCCTAGCACGGCGCGCAGTTGCTCTGCGGTGGTCAGCGCGCGGCCGCAGGTGCGCAGGGCGTGCTCGGCCAGCTCGGGCGCTTCGCTCACCACGGCCGCGCCCACGAAGTGGGGGAGCGCCGGCGCTTCCTGGGTGGTGGCGCGGATACGGGTCAGCAGGGAGGCGAGAGCGCTGGGCTCGGCGTGCCGCCCGGGGGAGAGGATGAGACGGCGCATCCACGGGAGGGCCTCGGCGTGCTCGTACACGCAGTGATCGACGACCGGGTCGGGCCGTTCGAGCAACGCGGCCAGGTCGTCGACGGTGAGACTCTCGGCCCGGGCGAGGGCTCGCCGCACAAGCACGTCGGGGTCGCCGGCCGCCTTCGCGCGGGCCGTCGCGGTCAGGGGAACCCAGGTGAGGAAACGGGGCTCCGTTTCGCCCAGCCGACGGCGCACCCGCCCGGCATCGCCAGGGGCGGCCCCGGCGAGCAGCAGGGCGAGCAGGTGGGCGCCGTTCCGGTCGTAGCGGGTCACTGAGCCTGGTGTCACCGATCGTGTCCTTGCGTCTGTCGTGCGGCGTCTTCGCACGGTGGTCCGACGGGGACACCCCATCACACAGGCGTGAACGGCTCTCCTGGAGGGTTCGTCAGGGCTCGAATCCCCTCCGACGCCTGAAGAATTGAACGCCACGGCCACCGGTCGGGGGAGCTGTGGTCACGCCGGGGATTGTCAGTGCCGAGGGATACGCTCGCGGTATGTCCCAGCAGATACCCGTGACACGATCGTCCCTCCGTAAGGCGCACGCCATGTCGGTTCCGCGCCCCATGCCGGATGTCCCCGACCGCCTGTGGTCCGAGAGCGAATGGCAGCGAATCCAGCTCGGATACCGAGCCGCGAGCATGGACGAGAAGTGGAACATCTACGTGGAGGACGAGCACCTCTTCCTGCACCGCAGCTGGACCGGATTCCTGGCGTACGAGGCCGTGTTCACGAAGGTGGACGGCGGTGGGCGGCGCATCGCCTCCGCGCTCGTGGAATCGGACCCCGAGCGCTACCGCAGCGCCTCGGCGGACTATGACCGCATCACGCTTGAGCTGGTGATATCGGCCATCCTTCTCGGCGAGCGCGCGGACGAGCTCCGCACCCGCATGGCCACCGCCCTGCGCGCCGACACGGGTTCGACGGCCGCGGCAGTGGCACAGCACAGCGTCGTGGGCGTACGCACAGCGCAGACCGTTTCGCCGCCCCACCATCCCTAGCCTCTTCCTTCGGCCACCGGCCGCGAAGACCAGGACCCTGTGATCGATGCGTTAACGTCGGGCCATCCCGAGGAGCGAGGCTCTTCGGCGGCTCTGGGGGAGAGTGCTGATGACGGTGACAGCGTTCGACGAGTCCGAGCGTCGCGCGTGGGCTGCGCAGGCCGATGCCTATGCGGGCAGCTTCGCCAAGCTCTGCGAGTATCCGGTGCCCAGGCTGCTCGACGCCGCCGGGATCGAGGCGGGCATGCGCGTGCTCGACGTGGGGACGGGCACGGGCACCGCCGCGGCAGCCGCGGGTGAGCGGGGAGCGAACGTGGCGGCCGTGGACGCCGAACCCAGCATGACCGCTGTTGCCGCCCAGAACGCGCCAGCGGCCAGTGTGCACCTTGCCGCTCTGCCGCAGCTCCCCTTCGCGGACGACGAGTTCGACGCTGTGGTGGGCAACTTCGTCCTGAACCATGTCGGCCGCCCCCGGACAGCCCTGGAGGAGTTGTGCCGGGTCACGCGGCCGGGCGGCCGGATCGCCGTCACCATCTGGGCAGTCCCCGCAGCCGCCGGACAGACGCTGCTCGGACGAGCCGTCCAGGCAGCGGGCGTCAGCCGTCCGGCTCACCTGCCCGCGCTGGATGCCGAAGACGATTTCCCTCGCAACGAGCAGGGCCTCGCCGCGTTGCTGGAGGAGGCGGGCCTGAGGAGTGTCGTCTGCGAAACCCTGAGGTGGGACCACCGGACAACTCCCGAGGAGTGGTGGAGCGGCCCGGCCGCCGGCGTGGCAACGATCGGGCAGACGGTGCGGAGTCAGTCCCCCGAGGTGATCGACACCATCAAGGGACACTTCGACTCGCTGTGCACGGAGTTCGCCGACCGTGGCGGTGTGCTGGTGCTGCCGCACGCCGCGCTGATGGCGCATGGCCGAGCGTGACAGCGGACGGCTGCGTGTGAGACAAGACGGTCGAGCTTGAAGCGAGACGGCTGAGCGTGAGCCAAGGCTGCCGAAGGTCTGGCAGCGAGGCTCGCCCGTGGCCCGTGGCCCGTGGCCCGTCGCCCGCTCCCCCGCTCGCCCGCTCGTCGGCCGATGCCGACGCCGCTGCCGTCCATGCCGAACTGGGCCTGTAGGCCAGCCCGTTGGAGGGGCGGTCCCGTCTGTGCCGCAATGACCGGTTCTCGCCTGTCCGGGAACGGCCGCTACTGCGAGGCTCATGGCTCGCACCAGCACCCATGCCGCATAAATTCCCCTTTATAGGAAGGAACCCCCATGCGTACCAGACTCACCACGGCCGCCGTGGCGCTCACCGTCGCCCTGGGCGGCATCGCTCTCGCCCCTTCCGCCCAGGCCGCGGCGGCACACGGGCCTTCCGCCGCTCCGCATGCCAGTGCGGCGGCCGCCGACTTCAACGTGGGGGGCTTCTGGACCGTCTACCAGAGCAACTCGGCCAACGCGACGCTCGCCGTGACGCAGGACGCCCAGGGGAACCTCACCGGCATGGCCAGGACCGGAAGTTCGACGACGGGCACCATCGAGCAGGGCTTCGTGGACGGCAGCTCCATCTACTTCGTCATCGCCTGGAGTGACGGCGCGAGGGGCCGCTACATCGGCTCCCGTGGCGCCGACGGTCGCTTGAGCGGAGTCTCCACCGACCTGACACATCCCACCAGTCAGGCGACGTGGTACACGACCTGGACGTTCTGACCTGACCCCAGGCGGATGGTCCGGCGCCGCGATGGGCGCCGCTGCGGGCTTCGCCGGTTTCGTCGCTCCGATCGCGGAGGCGGGTACGCGGCAGATGTCCGCGAGGTGCAGTCCGGTCCGTCAGGCAGTCGGCCGCTGGAGCATCCGGAGGATCTCGTCGGCGAGGGCCGTCGGGGTCCTCCGGATGTGGCGGGCCCGGGGCCCGGCGGCCGGGCCCCGCCCGCGCTCGGGCGGGACCCGGTGCGGCTCCGGACCGGGCCGCGGCGGTGGAGGTGTCAGTGCCCGAGGGGGAAGCGGTGCAGGAGGTCCTGGCCCTCGGGGCCGGAGCCGGACTTGGCGGCCACGAACGCCGCGCCGTGGGCCACGTGGACGTGGTTGGTGTTGGCGCCGGTGTTCAGGGTGTCGACGACGGTGCCCTTGCGGGGGTCGACGACCGTGACGGTGGCCGTGGTGCGGTTGGCGACCAGGACCCGGCCCGAGCGCGGGTCGGTGGCCACGGACTTCGCGCCCGCCCCGGTCGGCACGGTCCTGGTGACGGCACCCTCACGAAGGTTGATCACCGAGACGGTGCCGGCGGCCTGGTCGGCGGAGTAGGCGGTGCGGCCGTCCTTGGACAGGGCGATCGAGAGCGGGCTGTCACCGGTCGGGATCAGGCGCGGGCTCTTGGCGTGCGGGGCGATCTCGATGATCCGGTCGTTGGCGAAGTCGGTGGCGTAGGCGGTGCCGGTCCGTTCGTCGACCGCCATGCCGGCGGGGCTCGATCCGGCGAGCGTGACCCGCCTCTTCTCCGTGTACGTGCGGGTGTCGAAGGCGATGACACTGCCGTCGGCGAAGCTGCTGGCCCAGGCCAGGTCGTGCTTCTCGTCGACGACGACCTCACGGGCATGGTGCACGCCGGGCAGGGTGGCCAGGCGCTTTCCGGTGCGCTGGCTGTAGACGCCCACGGAGTTGTCGCGGGTGTTCGTCGTCCAGACGGTGTTGTGCTCGTCGTCGACGGCAATTCCGTACACGGCCTCGACGGCGCCGGTCTCCGGGTTGGTGACCGGCGGTCTGTACGTCGCCTCGACCTTGAGGGTGTGTGGATCGAGCTTGACCAGGCTGGAGTTGGTGACCGGCGGTTCGCCCACGGAGGACGTGGCCCAGAGCACGTGGTTTCGCTCGGAGTACGCGGTCTGGTAGAGGCCCTTGGCGACCGGCGCGGAACTGGCAGCCGAGCCGCACGAGTTCCCCGAGTGCGCGTCCGCGGTCGCGGTTCCGGCCAGGGTGAGAGTGCTGCCGGCGGCGAGGCTCACGGCTAGCGCGGTCGTACGGCGTATGCGGTGGGCGAGTGCGGTCATATGGCGTCAATCTCCTTCACAGAGGGCCCCACGGAGGGGCCATGAGCCATTAACTTAGCTTAGCCTTGCCTAATTTTTTACCTTTCGGTGTGTGGTGGTCGCCCTATCCGTGCGGCCGCCGTACGGGATGCCACCGGGGCGGCGCGGGGGCAACGCGCGTATCGGTGGAATGACCGATGTGCGGGAGGTGGGGGCGCGGCCATAGTCCTCGCGAGATCGTTCGCGGGTGGCCGTAGTGCGCCCGGTTTCTGAAGGGAACTTCTGTGGACACGTATGCGGATCTGGTGCTTGTCGGTGGGCGGGTGGTCACGGTCGACGCGGAGTTCTCCGTCGCCTCGGCGCTGGCGGTGACCGGCCGGATCATTAGTGCCGTCGGTGGGCGGGACGACGTGGCGCCGCTCGTCGGTCCCGGCACCCGCGTCGTCGACCTCCGGGGGGCGACGCTGCTTCCCGGTATCAACGACTCCCATCTGCACGGATGCGCCTTCGGCATGACGACGCCGCCGCTCGCCCTCGCCCTCGGCCATCCCGCCGTCTCCTCCCTCGCGGAGGTGGCCGAGGCGGTGAGCGAGGCCGTCGGGCGGGTACCGGGCGGGCAGTGGATCACGGGACACGGCTGGGACACCGGCTACCTCGACGAGTGCGTCTCCGATCCGTCGCGGCTGCCCTCACGCCTCGACCTCGACGCCGTGAGTCCGGACCACCCCGTGGTGCTGTACTCCTTCTCCGGGCACGCCACCTGGGTCAACTCCAAGGCACTGGAACTCATCGGGATCGACCGGCACACCGTCGCGCCGCCCGGCGGGGCCGTCGTCGTGGACGAAGCCGGGGAGCCGACCGGGCTGCTCCACGAGGGGGCCCAGGCCCTCGTCCAGAACGCGCTGCCGCCGCTCAGCCGGCAGGAGAGGACCGACGCGATCAGGTCCACCCTCACCACGCTCGCCCGGCTCGGTGTGACCAGCTACACCGAGCCCGGACTGGGCCCCGGCGGCGACGGCATCATGCGCGGCGCGCTCGGCACGGAGACCCTCGACATCTACCGCCGGCTGCTGGCCGACGGCGAACTGACCGCCCGCCTCGGCGTCCTGCTCCTGCCCACCGGAATGGCGAGCACCGCCGAGGAGTTCGCCCACACCCTCCCCGCCCTCGGCGAGTCCGGCGACGCCGATCCGCGACGCCTCGCGATCCACGGAGTCAAGATCTTCGCCGACGGGATAGTCCCCAACAGGACGGCCTGGATGCACGAGCCGTACGTCGGTGGCGGCTGTGGCTCCCTGTGCGTCGGTGGTGCCACCGACGCCGAGCGGATCACGGAGATCGACGCCATGATCCGGCACGCCCACGCCGCCGGGCACCAGCTGGGCGTGCACGTCACCGGCGACCGGGCCATCGACACCGTCGCGGACGCCTTCGCCGCGGCCATGGCCGAGCACCCGCGGCCCGACGCCCGCCACTACGTCATCCACGGCGACTTCCTCACCGCGCACAGCATGAAGGTGCTCGCCGCGCACGGCTTCGGCGTCAACATGAACCCCACCATCAAGTGGACCGTCGCCGACATGGAGGAGGAGTTCGTGGGCGTCGGCAGGGCCGCCTACGCATGGCCCTACCGCGATGCCCTCGACGCCGGTGTGCGGGTCGCGAGCGGGTCCGACGCCCCCGTCACGCACCCGGACTGGCGCCAGGGCGTCGCCACCATGATGCTGCGCGAGTCGAAGGCCGCCGGCCGGGTCAGCGGCCCCGAGCAGCGCATCGGCCTGGCCGAGGCGATCCGTACGTACACGATCGACGCGGCCTGGCAGGACTTCGCCGACGACTGGAAAGGCTCGCTGGAACCGGGCAAGGTCGCCGACCTCTGCGTGCTCGACGGTGACCTGCTCACCACCGACCCCCACGACATCCCAAAGATGCCCGTCGTCCTCACCGTCATGGACGGTCAGGTCGTACACGACACCCTGCGCCGCTGACGCATTCCGGATTGACGTCTTCCGGGCGCATGATCATTCTTGGGGCGTGGCAGCGCAGCGAAGCACGACGGACATCCTGGACGCGGCCGTAAACGTCCGTGCGGCCGCCAGGAGGGCCACGACCGGCGCGACCGGCGTCGGTACGGTCCTGGCGGCGCTGTCGGAGGTGATGGAGTACGACCACGCCTCCCTGGCCCGCTGGGACCCGCTGCGCCGGCGCCACAGCACCCTGGCCGGGAGCTACCCGGACGATGCCACGGCCTATATCGAGACCCGCCTCCACCACGACCCGGTCTTTTCCGTGCTCCGCAGCCCGGCCCGAGGCGGTCTCTGGCTCAGGGACGTTCCCCGCCCGCTCCTGGCGGTGTCCCCGGGCTTCCAGGAGGTACTGCGTCCCCTCGGCATCGAGGACGGCGTGGTCCAGTGCCTGTTCGCCACCGACGGCCGGTACGTCGGCATGCTGAACGTCAGCACCCGCCGGCCACGACGCACCCCCGACCCGGCGCACGCCGTGGTCACCCTGCTCACCGAGGCCCTCGCCGCGGCCGTCGACCCCCGCTCGGGCCCACCGCCCAAGGAGAAAGCCGCAGTTGACCCCATCACGGACGTACGACCGACCGGCGGACTCTCGCCGCGCGAGCTCCAGGTACTGGCGGAACTGACCGCCGGCCGCACCAACCGGGAGATCGCCGAGCGGCTGCACATCACGCCGCGCACCGTGGGGACCCACATCGAGCACATCCTCGCCAAGCTCGACCTTCCCAACCGCGCGGCAGCCGCCGCCCGAGCCGCCGCCTGGGGAATCGCACCCTCCTGCTGACGCGAGCGCAACAAGGCACGGTGCTCTGGGAGGTGGGCGCGCCGTGCGGGACACGCCGTCTCCGCATCTGCTGGAGCGACTACAGGGGGAGGGGCTCGGACGGGGGCGACCGGGCTGCAGTTCTGTCACCGTCCAGGACGGCCACGCTTTGCCGGAACGGCAACAAAAGTGGCGGGACCGGGACGTGTCGGGCGACGGTTGGCCCATGACCGACAACATCGCAGCAGGTTCGCCCGCGTCCGACACCTCCTCAACTCTCGACGGATACGTCGGAGACCCCGCGGTGCGGGAGGAGTGGGACAACCGATACGCCGACCGACAACACCTGTGGAGCGGCCAGCCCAATGGTGCGCTCGTGGCCGAGGTCGCCGGGCTCGCACCCGGACGGGTTCTCGACGTCGGCTGTGGTGAGGGTGCGGACGCCGTCTGGCTCGCGCGCGGCGGTTGGGAGGTGACCGCGCTCGAGGTCTCGGGCGTGGCGCTGGAGCGTGCGGCCGGGCACGCGCGGGACGCTGCTGTCGCCGTTCGCTGGGTACACGCCGCACTCACCGAGGCCGCGCTTCCGCCGGCCTCCTTCGACCTGGTCTCCGCCCAGTACCCGGCCTTGCTGCGCACCCCCGACGCCGTGGCCGAGCGAGCACTGCTCGCGGCCGTCGCGCCCGGCGGCGTACTGCTGCTCGTCCACCACGCGGGGATGGACGAGCAGCAGGCGGCCGAAAGCGGCTTCGACCCGGCTGACTACGTCTGGCCCTCGACGGTCGCCGAACTACTCGACGACGACTGGGTGGTGGAGGTGGACGAGCAGCGACCGCGCGTGGCACCCGACGGCGGCGCCGGCGCGCACCATACCGACGACCTGGTGCTCCGCGTACGCCGACTGCGCTGAGCCCCTCCGCACGCAGCTGCCCCGACAACTGGCCGGCCTTGTGGGACTGACAGCAGCCTTGAGCGCGGACTGCGCGACGAGACAGCCCTGCGCGGACGGCTCACCCCCGGCTGGGCCGCGCAGCTGTCTCAGCAGTTCGCGCTATGGCGCACGCACCAGGGCGACGGGGGGTGGCTGATGTCCCACTGGTGCTGCGCGACCGCCAGCACCCCGCCGGCCAGGAGAGCTACCAGCAGGTGTGCGATCGCCGTCCAGCGGGCGCGGAAGACTCCCGCGAGAACTGCCAGAGCGAGTACGGCGACCAGCAGCACCCACACCCGACCGAGGTGTGCGAGCGCGGCCGCGTCGATCCGCGCTTGGTCGCCCTGCGCTGCCCATATCTTCAGGCCGAGGCCGAACATCCAGTCCACCACGAGCCACGTGGTTTCCAGGAGGAGAAGCGGGATCGCGAGGGCCAGGTCCACGCCCAGGCGCGTTCGGTGCGACCAGGGGCGCCGGCGTCGCGGCGCTGGAAGGGCATCCGTCATGGCATCAGGGTGCCGAGCGAGGTGGTGAAGCGCATGAGTAGGCGTACTCACTGCTCCGGCATGGCCGCAGGGGGCCCAGAGCAACTGCACGAGGTTCGGCTCCGGGCGGCCACCGGGCTTGCGCCCCGTTTCTGTGGCGCGTGGACGGCCTCGTACCGGATGATGCGGTGCTGCTCCGCGTCGCAAGGAAGGTACTGCCGACGGTGCCGGGGCGGGCTGTTGGTAAGTGACTGCTATGGGCGGCGCGTTGGACCGGAGGGAGCTGTTCCGACCAAGGTCAGAACAACCAGGCCAGGTAGGCGGAGACGGCGATTCCGGCGACGGACGTGAGAACCAGGCGCTTGGCGATCCAGGCGAGCCGGGTGCCGCTTACCGCTGCGAAGAGGTCCTGACTCGAGCCTCTCCGTGGCAGGACGCCGCTCGCCGTGACGGGAAGGGCCGCTGAGCCGATCAGGAGGCCCAGGAAGGCGAAGGCGCGGCAGATCCAGGCCGAGCCCATGCCGGCGACGACGTAGCCACCGCTGCCCTTGCGGACCTGGAGCGTGTCGCCGGGCTCGGCCTGCTGGGTGTTCACCCGGGCATGAGGATCGCTCGACCGGCCCTTGCCGTGACCGGTTTCCGCCGGGTGGAAGGTGCCGTAGCAGTGGCGCATACCTCCGCCGCCGCCCGTACCGCTGCGGCACTCGCTGACGGTCAGCTTGCCGGCCGTGCCCAAGAAGCCGCTTGCGACGGCGGCCTGGGATATGGATACGCCGCAGATGCCGAGGGCTACCAGCAGACCGACGACACCGGCGGCGCGGCCTCCGATGGTGGGCCGCAGGTCACTCGTGGTGGGCATGGGCAGACCTTATGACAGAGCCGGCCCAGGCAGGCGCCTTCATTCGGGGCGGGGGGCGGCCGCTGCTCGCCCCCCGGCCCCGGGCGCTCGCCCTGTCGGTGAGCGTCGGTCGTCGTCGGCGAATCCGTTGGTCAGCAGTCTCGCCATCCCCCACACTCAGATGTGCGCAAGGGCCCCTCAGTGATCAGTGCAGGGACTCGTAACCTGGGGAGAAGAACGAGGATGACGCATCTGCGACTTACCTGGGTTCTGTCCGGACGTGGTTGGGTCAACTGCATCGTCAGCGACAACCATGCGGAAGCCGAAGTCACGGCCTCCTACCTCACCACTGCCCCCGAAGATCTCCTGACGACTGTCACGCGTCTGATCGTCGGAGAGACGGAATGCCGGGCACAGTTCGAGGCCGAGCCCACCGCCTTCCGATGGATCTTCTACCGTGAGGGCTCCCACGTGTGGATACGCCTGCTGGAGCTTGCCCACGGCCGAGAGCACGACAACGCCGGGGCGGAGATCTGGTCCACCCAGCAGGATCTCGACGTCGTGGCCCGAGCGGTGATTCGTTGCTTCGACGAAGTCGTGAACGAGTACGGAGTGAGCGCGTACCGCGGCAAGTGGGGCGACCACTTCCCCCGCACCGAGCTCGAAGCCCTCAGGGCCGCGTGGAACGCCCATCGAGTATCGGCCAACCACGCACTTGCGCCACAAATCGCCGACAACGCAACCGAATCGGCGCATTCCTCTCTCTTGTACGGAGCGGACTGAAAGCCCCTGTCCGCCGCCTGGTGCACCAGCTGAGGAGACCTCTGTAATGTCCGAGACATCCGCCTCCGTGATCCGGCGCCTTCGTGGCCGGGCCATGGGACTCGCCGTGGCCGGTACGGCCCTCGTCCTCGCTGCCCCGGGCCCGGCGACGGCCGTGGCAGAGCAGGCTCGTGCCGCCTCGGCCGACCCGGTCTCCGTCCTGACGTACACCCCCAAAGAGCGTCAGGAGGCCCTCGCCTACTGGACGCCCGCCCGTGTGAAGGCTGTCGGGAAGTCCGTGGACCTCGGTCCGACCGGACCGAAGGCCAAGCCGTGGCAGGGCACCGCCATGAAGACCGTGGGGCGGCTCTTCTTCGTGAACGCCAACGGCGCCGACACCTGGTGCACGGCCACCGCCGTCAAGAGCGCCAACCGCTCCGCCGTGATGACCGCGGCACACTGCGTGCGCCGGGGTTCCTCTCCCGGCAACACCAACATCGCGATGGTGTTCGTCCCCGGCTACAGCAAGGGCAAGATGCCCCACGGCGCCTTCGCGGTCCGCGCCGCCGTGACCCCGCGCAGCTGGGAGACGGACTCCACCGACGATCTGTCCACGCTGGTCGTCGACGCCGACAAGAGTGGTCGCAAGCTCACCGATGTCGTCGACGGCCAGGAGATCGCCTTCAACCGCCCCGTCGGCGGCACCATTTCATCCTTCGGCTACTCCGCCACCCGCCCACAGCTCGGCGAGGAACTCCTCCGCTGCGTCGGTACGGCGAAGGAGGAGAGCGGCCTGCAGGCCATCCCCTGTGACATGACCGGCGGCTCCAGTGGCGGCCCGTGGCTGGCCGACTTCAACGCCACCACCGGCAAGGGCGTCCTGGTCTCGGTCAACAGTGCGCTGGACTCCCTGACGCCGACTCAGATGCAGGGCGAAGTGCTGGGGGCCATGGCCAAGAAGGTGTACGACCGGGCGCAGCGCAGCTGACGCAGGGGGCGCGGGTGCCTCAAAGTCAGGCCGCCGGTACGCGAACGTATCGGCGGCGTCGGTTCCTACCTGTGCCGCCTGTGTTACCGGGTGACTCGGCGAATCCAGGCGAGTTGCTGGGAGATCTCCCCGGCTTCGGCGACGTTCTCCCGGTCGGAGCCGTCAAAGACGCCGAGGAGGGTTTCGGAGCCGGACGGGGCGATGCTCATCACCGGGCCTCCGGAGTCGCCGCCGGCGGGTATCCCGGACACCTTTTCCATGCAGAAGTCCGAGCCGCCCGGTGCGGTGTAGCCCGCGCACCGGGGGTCGTCCGGCCGTACGACCCGCAGGTCCGACTGCTTGAGCACGGGGGACTGGCAGGTGTTCTCGTCCTCGGTGCAGGTGGCGCCCCACCCGTACTGCCGCACGGCCTGGCCGAGGTGGACACCGGCCGTGGCCAGGCGCGCCGGGGTGACCTTCATCGGCGGGACCTTGATCAGCATCATGTCGGCCTGCGCGCTTCCGACGCGTCCGCCGGGTACCGGACGGACGGTGGTGCCCTTCCGGATGTCGAGGCTGCCGACCCGGAACGAGATCCGCTTGTCGGCGACCGGCTGTGCCTGCTCGTAGAAGCAGTGCGAGGCGCTGATGATCCACTGGGGTGTGACCGCTGTCCCCGTGCAGGTCGGTTGCCCGTCGACGAGCATGCGCACCGCCCACGGGCCGTAGGTGCTCTTCGAACCGCCGATGACGGCGGAGGCCGGCGTGGCCGACATCATCGAGCCCGTCACCAGCAGTAAGACGGTCAGCAGCAGCACACGAACTTGACGCATCATCCGGAACAGTTCCTCTCCTCGGGGAATGGGCCGTAATGGTGGTGATATACCCCGTTGAGTCGAGAAGTTGTTGTCTGTAGCGTCCCGTTCCCGTGTTCCAGGATGCTTGTGTATGTCCCGGTCAGGGCCCATTTCTTCGTTCCAGCGTCCCAAACTGCCTTGTTTCGTGGCGACTGGGACAGATCACCCCACACGCTCGGATCATCCGGGCACCACATCGACGCCACCACGGTGGTGGCGAAGTGAGCGCCCGGTTCGGAAATCGAGGCAAGGAGAAGCTGTGATCTCGAAGACCAAGAAGGTCGTGCGTTCGGCGGCCGTGGCGTTCGCCGCAGCCGCCGCGGTCACCCTGACCGTACCGACCGGCAACGCCTACGCCATCGACCATGTCACCTGTCGCGGCGGGGAGAACTTCCTGAAGATCTGGTCACACAGCGGCGGACGGCAGAGCGTCGACTGCTACGCGAACCGGGGGAAGATCTCCTTCGGCGGCTGGTGGGTCGACAAGATCTCCACAGGAAACAACGACTTGATCTACTACGACGCCAATGGCGACTCGGTGAAGATCGAGCGGTGGCACGAGATCTCCTTCCCGAACCGTCCGCCGAAGGTCAACTCCATCGAAATCCTGTGACGAGTTGACGGGCTGATGGCCCGTCCGGGGAGCCATTTCCGCTGATGTTGGCCACGCCTTTCCGGGCGTGGCCAACACCGCGTGAAGGCGCCGTTTGTGCGATTGCTTTCGTGGCACCTCGGGCCCACCCGGCTCGCCGACGCCGGCCGGCGAGGGCCGGTGGTCACGCGTCTACCAGGGCACAACCTTCCCCTGGTAGTCGAGGAACTGGAGGCCGGGCTCTCCCCGATGGCGCTCGATCGTCTCCGCGACGCCCGGAATGCTCTCCTCCACGCTGAGATCGGCGTGCGGTCCGCCGAGTTCGGTGCGCACCCAGCCCGGGTCGACGAGCAGCAGCGTCCGCGTGTCCTCGGCATGGCGGGCGGCGTAGCTGCGCATCAGCTGGTTCAGCGCGGACTTGCTGGCCCGGTACAGATCCTGCCCGCCGCGGGTGTTCAGCGCGATGCTGCCTTGGCTGGAGGACATGACACCGATGGTTCCGGTCGGCGCGACCAGGGGGCGGAGGGTCTCCACGACACGCATCGGGCTGAGCGCGTTGGTGATCATGACCTCGGTGAACATGTCCGTCGGGACTTCCCCGATGGGCATATCGCCGCGCGTGATGGCGGCGTTGACGAAGAGCAGGTCGAGGGTGCGCCGCGCCAGTCGGTCGCGCAGTGCCGAGACCTGTTCCGGCTCGGTCATCTCCAGCGACTCGATGGTCAGCCGCCCTCCGGACGCGTCGGCCAGGTCGTGGAGGCCGGTACGCCGGTTGCCGCGGACCGTGCCGATGACGTCCCAGCCGAGGCGGAGGTACTCGGCGGCGAGCGCGAGGCCCAGGGCCCGGGAGGCTCCGACGATGAGGGCGGTCTTACGGGTGTCGGTCATGTGATTCCTATCGTGGTGAGGGTGACTGCGATGCACGGTTGGCTGACGGCCGTCGTCGGCCGGCATCGTTCGCCGGGCGGAGTGGCCGGGTATCGATCGGTGGGTGGGCCGGCCATCGCGTCGACGCGCTCACGGCCGGCGTCAGAGAGCTGGGCGGGGGCGCACACGACGACCCCGATGTCTTCACCGCGGGACGGAGCGGTCTCCAGCCGGATTGCGCAGGATCTGGCTGTCGTTGCCGCTCGCCGGAGCGGCGATGACGATCATGAATCAAGTCTCCGAGCGATGCGGCCGGGCGTCCAATACCCTTTCGAGCACGTTGATACCTTTCGGGTATGGATTTAGATCTGCGGAAGCTCCGCTATTTCGTCGCCGTGGCCGAGCACCGGCAATTCGGCCGGGCCGCACAGGCGTTGTTCATCGCGCAGCCGGTCCTCAGCCGGCAGATCCGCGCGTTCGAGCAGGAGCTGGGCTGCCTGCTGTTCACGCGGACCACGCGCAGCGTTGAACTCACGGCCGCAGGGCGGCAGTTGTACGACGAGGCGCGAAGGATCAGCACGGTGGTGGACACGGCGCTGCGGCGGGTGCACGAGGCCGAGCAGGGCGAGCAGCGGCTCGTCGTCGCCTTCTCGCCCGGCCTGCATGTGTCGGACGCGATCCGCGCGTTCACGGCGAGCCATCCGAAGGTCGAGATCGATGTCTTTCCGCTGCGCTGGTGGGAGCAGGACGCACCGCTCCGCGACGGCCGCGCGCACGTCGGATACCTCCGGCGCCCCTTCGACGATTCGGGTCTGCGCACCGTCCCCATCGGCCACGAGTCCAAGGTCGCCTGCCTGCCCGTGACGCATCCGCTGGCCGGCCGGCAGGCTCTCACCTCGGCCGATCTCGACAAGGAGCCGGTCCTCGACGTCAGGAAGCGGCGGACGTCCTCACTGGAGGAGAAGTTCGAACTCATCGCCTCCGGGCAGGGCATCGCGCTCGTCCCGGTCAGGGTCGCCGGCTCCTACTCCCGCCCTGACCTCGTCTACCTGCCCGTCACCGACGCCCCGCCCGTCGAGACCTGCCTGGCGGCACCGGAGAGCAGCTGCGTGGGTCTCGTACCGGACTTCCTGCAGATCGCCACCGCGACCCTGCGCGGGGACTCCGGCGATGCGGGGCGGGAGGCGGAGGTCGGCGCGACCGCGGACCCGGTGCCCGACGGCAGCGACCGCAGTTGGCCGCAGGCGGGCGAGGCATCTGCCTGCTGATCGCCGTACCCGCAGGTCACAGGCCGGTTGCCTGCCGTCGTCTGCCTGCCGTCGTCCGTTGCATCAGTCGACGGCCTTCAGCTCGCCCAGTACGTCGCCGAGGCCGAGTTCGGTAGGGCCACGGGTCTGGAAGCCCCGCTCGAACAGCTCTGCCGTGCGTTGCCGCGTTGCCTCACTCCGTACGAGCTGCTGGAACAGGGCGGCATCCGCGCGTACGTCGGCGGGGGTCGGCAGAGTGAGGGCGTTGACGGCTGCCTTGGCCGCGATCAGTGCGTCGCGGGGGAAGTCCCCCATGCGCGCGGCCAGGCCGGCCACGAACTCGTCCAGCTCGGCGTCGGGCACCGCGCGGTTGATCCATCCGTAGCGTTCGGCGAGTTCGGCATCGAAGTCGGCCGAGGTCAGCACGGCTTCGAGTGCTCGGCCCCGGCCCAGCAGGCGGGCGAGGCGCTGGATCGCTCCCGCACCGGGCGTGGTGCCGATGCCGACCTCGGGCTGGCCCAGGACGGCGTTCTCCCGGGAGGCGAAGCGCATGTCGCAGGCGAGGAGGAACTCGCTGCCCGCCCCTCGGGCACGGCCGCGCAGTTTGGCGATCGTGACGGCCGGGATCTCGCTGAGCTTGCGGAACAGCATCCCCAGCGAGGCGTCGCCCGGCCCTCCGGCCTTCGCGGCTTCAGCGGTGTACTCGGGCACTTTCGTCAGGTCGACGTGCGGGAAAAAGAAGTCGGGGTCCGCGCTGTCGAAGACCACCACCCGTGCGGTCGCCGGTTGGGAGAGTTCCCCGAGCAGCCCGACCAGGTCGCGCACGACCTCGGGACCGATGAGGTTGAGCGGCGGGGCGTTGAAGGTCGCGGACAGGACGTTGCCGTCCAGCCTGGTGCTGATGCCGATGGTTTCGTACGGGACGGTCATGTGCTCTTCCTCTCGGCGCTCCCGACTCAGCCCTCAGCCGGGAACGATCATGTCGATCCCGTAGGCCGCGACCGCGAGGCAGGCGGCGAAGCACAGCAGGGCCGTGGCGGTCGCCATCTTCTGGTGCCGGCCCCGGGGCGCCTCGGGGCCGGGCTCGCCACGTCCGGCGCGGCCCCACGCGGCCAGGCCGAGCGAGAACATCACGACCACCACCACGGTGATCCCGAGGCTGGCTCCGAAGACCCCGGCGAGAGTGCCCCAGTCGATGTCCATCCCGATTCCCCTTCCGCTGCCTGTTTCCTGGCGACGGCACGTCCGGTCGTGCCGGTTCAGGCGGCTGAATCGACCGTGGACTTCGTGGCGTTCGCCGGCAGCTCATTGACGTTCTCCGGATTCACCGGGCGGCGGCGCGAGAGCACGTAGAAGGCCGTGGCGGCGGCCACGGCGACGCCCGCCACCAGGGCCACCCCCGCGGTGCCCCGGCCGGCCACCCACGCTGCCACGCCTCCCACGGCGGCCGCGGCCGGCAGCGTCAGCAGCCACGACACCGCGATCCGCCCCGCGACGCTCCAGCGCACATGTGCCAGCCTGCGGCCCAGCCCCGCACCGAGGATGCTGCCGGTGCACACCTGGGTGGTCGACAGCGCGAAGCCCATGTGCGACGAGGCGAGGATCACCGCGGTCGCGCTGGTCTCGGCGGCGAAGCCCTGCGGGGCCTGGATGTCGGTGAGGCCCTTGCCCATGGTCCGGATGATCCGCCAGCCGCCCGCGTAGGTGCCCAGGGAGATCGCCAGACCCGCGCTCAGCACCACCCACCAGGGCGGGCCCGCGCCATGGTCGAGCACGCCGCCCGCGATGAGCGCGAGGGTGATGACGCCCATGGTCTTCTGGGCGTCGTTGGTGCCGTGGGCCAGGGCCACCAGGGACGCCGACCCGATCTGTCCCGCGCGAAAGCCCTTGCCGACGGCGCGGCGCGACGTCCTCCGGGTGATCACGTAGGCGAGGTAGGTGGCCAGCAGCGCCACGACGCAGGCCACCACCGGCGAGGCGACCGCAGGGATCACGATCTTCTCGATGATCGCGCCGAAGCGCACCGCGGACCCCCCGGCCCCCACCCACACCGCACCGATCAGCCCGCCGAAAAGGGCGTGGGACGAACTGGAGGGCAGTCCGAGAAGCCAGGTGACCAGATTCCACAGGATCGCCCCGATCAGACCGGCGAAGATCATCACCAGGGACACTTCGCTGTCCTGGACTATGCCGCCCGAGATCGTCTTGGCCACCTCCGTGGAGAGGAAGGCACCGGCCAGATTGAGGACACCCGCGACGGCGACGGCAACCCGGGGGCTCAGCGCTCCGGTGGCGATGGAGGTGGCCATCGAGTTGGCGGTGTCGTGGAATCCGTTGGTGAAGTCGAAGGCCAAGGCGGTGAGGATCACGGCCACGAGCAGGAAGGAGACAGATGCCATCCTGGTCCTCCACATTGAGGGCAGTCCGGCCGTGTCGGCTCTCCGGACCATGTGTACGAACCGCCGTTCCTCTCCCACGCTAAGCGCCGCTCCCGATCGCCGCCAACGCGAGGGCGCGGGCCGGTCGGTGGGGCCCGGCCGCGTCAGCGCAGCGCCGGACTCGGCGACGGGAGCCGGCGTGGAACGGCCCAGCGCGGAGCCCCACCGCGGTCTGACTGCCGCAGGGGGCCGCGCAGTGAGATGTGGGGTCTGCCTATCCCAGACGGTCGGTCCAGTCCGCCGGGACCCGTCCCGCGGGGCCGGGGGTGGGCTGATCGGCCGGGTGGCTCTCCGGGGGCGCCAGGGGCGGGCCCGAGGCGTACATCTCCGAGGTCTCGTAGTCGTAGAACCAGGTTTCGCCCGGTTCGAAGCTGCGGATCACCGGGTGTCCGGTGGCCCGCGTGTGGGCCGTCGCGTGCTTGGCGGGGGAGTCGTCGCAACAGCCGACGTGGCCGCACTGGGCGCAGCGTCGCAGGTGGAACCACCAGCCACCGTCAATGTCGCACTCGAAGCAGCCGGTTCCGCTGGGCGGGACCGAGGGGTCGATTCCGTTCGGGGAACTCATGAGGGCTCCTGTGGGGGAGGGGGATCGGGTGCGGCCAGCGGGAGGCGTACCTGGAAGCGGGTGTCGCCGGGGACGGAGTGGAACCGCAGGTCCCCGTTGTGCTTGTTGACGATGATGCGCCACGAGATGTCCAGGCCGAGACCTGTGCCGTCGCCCACCGGTTTGGTGGTGAAGAACGGGTCGAAGACACGGTCGCCGATCTCCGCGGGGATGCCGGGGCCGGTGTCGCCGAACTCGACGAGCAGATGGTCGCCGTCCCGCGCGGTGCGTACGGTCAAGGTGCCGTCGCTGCCGGTGCTGTTCATCGCCGAGACGGCGTTGTCGATCAGATTCGTCCACACCTGGTTGAGCTCACTGGGGTAGGCCGGGATGTTCGGCAGGCCGCGGTCGTAGTCCTTGACGACGGTGATGCGGGGGCCGATCTTCGCGGAGACCATCAGCAGGGTGCTGTCCAGCAGTTCGTGCACGTCGGCGACCTGGTGGGGCGCTCGGTCGAGCTGTGAGTACTGCTTGGCCGCGGTGACGAGGGCCGAGACGCGATGGGTCGACTCCTCGATCTCGTTCATCAGCAGTTCGGTCTCCACGGTGTAGTTGAGCCACCGCACGGCACCTTCGAGGGTGTCCGGGTCCACCGCCGCGGCGATCTGGTCCAGCCAGTCGGTGTCGAGGCCGGCCTGTACGAAGGTCGGCGCGAGCTGCCAGCCGTCCCCGATGCCGTGGTCCTCCAGCCAGTCGGCGAGGGCGTCCTCCCGGTCCGAGGCCTCCAGCGGGCTCAGAGCGGTGGCCTTGGCGACGCGTTCGGCCGTGCGCTCCTGGACCTCGATGAGCGTCTCCAGGCTGTCGCGCCGGTACGGGCGTGCCGCGATGATGCCGAGCTTGTGGCGCATCCCGGCAACGCGCTCGCGCAGCGCGGATGTTGCGCGCACGGCCGCGGTGGCGGGGTTGTTCAGCTCATGGGTCAGCCCGGCGGACAGCGACCCCAGAGCCAGCAGCCGTTCTCGTTGGCCGACGGCCTCCTGGGTGCTCTTTGCGCCGAAGAAGAGGCCTTCGAGCAGGTGCACGGCCATGGGAAACCACTCGCGCATGATCGAGGCGAAGGTCTCCGCGGGCAGCACGAAGAAGCGGGTGGGCTCGGTGACCCGCAGGGAGTTGTTGTACACCTGCCGCAGGCGGTCTCCCAGGTAGGCCTGGAAGGCCCCGGCGTACACCCCGCGGCTGGAACTGCGGGTGATCTCCACGTCGTAGTCCCCGATCCGGCGGGAGAGCACGACCGTCCCTTCGAGCAGCACGTAGAAGCACGTGGCGTCGTCGCCCTCCCCGTACACGGGCCCGGGTGCGAACTCCTCCACGCGGCCTTCGCGGCAGAGCCGGGCGATCTGGTCGGAGTCCAGCTTCTCGAACAGGAACAGCGAGCCGAGTTCCTCCTGGCTGCACGGCAGCGGCCGGCCGTTCATGACTGCTCCAGATACCGGTGGGCGAGCATGACCGCCATGGCGCCCTCTCCCACCGCCGAAGCGACACGCTTGGCGGACTCGGCGCGGGCGTCCCCGGCCACGAACACGCCCGGGACGTTCGTCTCCAGGTGGTACGGCGGCCGGTCCAGCTCCCAGTCCGCCGGCGGGCGCCCGTCCGCGGTCAGGTCGGGGCCGGTCAGGATGAACCCGCGGGAGTCCCGGAGCACCGTGCCCTCCAGCCATTCGGTCCGCGGGGCCGCGCCGATGAAGACGAACATCCACTGCGCGTCGACGAGTTCGGTGTGGCCGGTCGCCGTGTCGCGCAGGGTGATCTGCTCCAGTTGATGCGCCCCGTGGGCGGCGTCGACGACCGTGTGGGTGCGCACGGAGATCGTGGGCGTCTCGTCGACCTGCTGGATGAGGTAGTGCGACATCGACGTGGCCAAGGAGGACCTGCGCACCAGTACGGTGACCGACTTGGCGCTCCGGGCCAGGTATATCGCGGCCTGACCGGCGGAGTTCGCGCCGCCGACGATATACACGTCATGGTCCTGGCACGCGGCCGCTTCGGTCAGTGCCGAGCCGTAGAACACTCCGCAGCCCGTCAACTCGGTCACCCGGGGTGCCTCCAGCTGCCGGTACGACACGCCGGTCGCGAGGATCACGGAGTGCGCGGCGACAGCGGAGCCGTCCGCGAACCGGACGACGCGCGAGGCGCCACTGACCTCCAGCCCGGTGACCTCGCGCGCGGTCAGTATCTCCGCACCGAACTTCGTCGCCTGACGCCGGGCCCGGTCGGTGAGCTGCGCCCCGGACACGCCGTCCGGAAAGCCGAGATAGTTCTCGATGCGCGAACTCTGCCCCGCCTGGCCCCCGGTGGCGGAGCGCTCGACGAGAACGGTCCGCAGGCCCTCGGAGGCCCCGTACACCGCCGCACCCAGACCGGCCGGTCCGCCGCCGATGACGACCAGGTCGTAGAAGTCGGTCGCCGGGGTCGTCGCGAGGCCGACCCGGCCGGCGAGCTCCTGGTCCTCGGGCTCGATCAGGGCCGTACCGTCCGGAGTGATCACCAGCGGGAGCCGCCGGCCCTCCTGGCCCGCGGCGCACAGCAGCCGCTGACCTTCCGGTTCGTCGGACGAGTACCAGCGGTACGGCACCTGGTTACGGGCCAGGAACTCCCGCACCGCCGAGGAACGCGCCGACCAGCGGTGTCCGACGACCTTGGTGACCGCCACCGGCCGGTGGTCGCTGGCCCGCCAGGCCGACAGGAGATCGTCGAGGACGGGGTAGAGCTTCTCCTCGGGCGGTTCCCAGGGCTTGAGGAGGTAGTGGTCGAGGTCGATGACATTGATCGCGTCGATGGCCGCTTCCGTGTCCGCGTACGCGGTCAGCAGGACCCGCCGGGCCTCGGGGTAGATGTCGAGCGCCTGCTCAAGGAACTCGATGCCGTTCATCTGCGGCATCCGGTAGTCGGCCACTATCACCGCGACAGGGCCGCCGCGCAGCTTCAGCTCGCGCAGGGCGGTCAGCGCGGACTCGCCGGACTCCGCGCGCACGATCCGGTACGACGCGCCGTAGCGCCGCCGCAGATCGCGGGCCACAGCGCGTGACACACCCGGGTCGTCGTCCACCGTCAGGATGACGGTCCGCTCCGGACCGACCTGATCCATAGGCATCCCGTCCCCGGGTCGCTCGCCCTTCCGCACCGCTCTCCCGCGCCTGTCGGGCACGGTGGTGCGTCCGCACTGTCCATCTTATGGGTGATTGTCGCCCTGTGCTGCGGCGAGATCAGGGGGGCGGTGGTGTGACGGTGCTGCGGCGTGACGGCGCTGCGGTCTCACGGCGGCGTGACGGTGATCGCTGTGTGGCCGTATCCGCCTCGCCGCCGCACCGGCCTGGTCCGGCGGCCCGCCCGTGCGCACTCGGCGAACGGCTCCAGCGGCGCGACATGGCCGTTCCCGGTGGTCCGACGTCACCGGCGAACCACCGCGAACGACCGTCTCAACGCGGGCAGTTGGTGGCCTTGCCCGGCAGCCTTCCCCCGACCAGATACCTGTCGACGGCACGGTCGGTGCATGTGGACGGACTCTCCGAGGCGTACGCCGCGTGCCCCTCGCCCTTGCGCACCAGCAGCGAGCTGTTGCCCAACTGCCGGTGTACCGCCTGCGCGTTCTCCAGCGGAGTCTGCACATCGTCGGTGTACGACACCAGCAGCACCGGTGCCGCCCCGGAGGCCTTCACCGGCTCGGCTGTACCAGTGGGGGCGACCGGCCAGGTCGCGCAGTCGATCATCTGCCAGGCGTAGTGACGCCCGAAGAGCGGCGACTGCTCGGCGAACGCGTCGGCGGTCCTGAGCATCTCCTTCGGAGACTTCGGGGCCGACGGGGAGTCCAGGCACAGCACCGCCGGCATACTCATGGACTCGTTCTCCTCGGTCTGCTCCTCCTGCGGCGTCAGCTGCTCGCCACCGCTCTCCCCGGCCGTCCCGGCCTCCATGCGGTCGAAGGCGGTTGCGTCCCCGTGCAGGGTGGCCACCAGCGCCTTGGTCAGCGGTTTCCAGCTCTCCTTGTCCGTCACGGCCGTCTCCAGGTACATGGAGAAGGTGGCGTCGGTGAACTCCTCACCGTCGGCCCCTCGCAGCGGCTTCCGCTCCAGCCTCTCGGCGAACGCGGTGACCCGCCGCAGAACCTCGTCGGCCGTGGCTCCCAGCCGCTCGTCCCCGCGCGCGACGAGATCCCGGGCGTAGCGACGCATCGCGTCATCGGAGGTCTTGAGGTCGCGGCGGGCCACCTGCTGCATGTCGGCGGCGGGGTTGACGACGCCGTCGAGCACCATCCGGCCCACCTTGTCGGGGAACAGCTTCATGTACTGCTGGCCGATGTAGGTGCCGTAGGAGACACCGGTGTAGTTCAGCTTGGCATCGCCCAGGACCGCCCGCAGCACGTCCAGGTCGCGCGCGACGCTCACGCTGTCCATGTGCGCGAGAACGGCACCGCTCGCGCCCCGGCAGGCCTGGCCACGCCTGGCCGCGTCGGCGAACGCCTTCCTGGCCCCCGCTTCGGTACGCGGCGGATTCTCGGGCTCCTGCGGCACGCCGTCGGGACACTTGACCTGCCCGGAACCGGCCGTGCCACGAGGGTCGAAGCCGACCAGGTCATACCGGGCCCGAGCCTCCTTCCCGGCCTGCCAGTTTCCGTTGGCCACATCGGCCGCACCGCCCGCGCCGGGCCCGCCCGGGTTGAAGAGCAGCGACCCCAGCCGACGACCGTGGTCCTTGGCCGGCACCCGCGACACCCGCAGTTTGACGGTCTCCCCGCCCGGCGCCGCGTAGTCCACCGGCACCGTCACCCAGCCACACTCCGCGCCGGGCACGGCCTCGCTGGTGACGTCCGCGCCACAGGCCGTCCACTGGACCTTCTGCTGCGTGAAGCGTGCGAGCGAGCCCGTGCCGGACGTGCTCACGCCCTTGGCGCCGTCGGACTGGGCCCCCGCAGCGCCGCTGACGCCGCAGGCCGTCATCACCAGTGCGGCGGCGGCCAGCGCACCGGCGGTCATACGTAGGGACTGGCGGGGACTGGGCATCGGGGGGTGCTCGCTCTCTCGCTACTTCCTGCGAAGGATGCGCGAGGACGCCGCTGCGACGCTATCGGCCTCGTCACAGCTGCGGTAGGGGCGTACGGAGCGTCGTCGGGTGAACGCGTGCCGCGATCGTGGGCGGGCGGGGTGGAGTGCGGCGATGGCGGGCCCGCCACGATGACCTGTGCGTACCGTGACTTTCCGGCTACCGGTAGCCACCTCCCCCTTGGCGCTCCGGCCATGAGCACCTGCGGCTCCGCTCCAGCCGACCACTCCCCGGCTGGAGTCGGAGGGGCTCAGCGGCGGTACGCGGCCCTCGCGATCCCGATGAACGAGCGGATCAACGGGTTGGTGTCGCCGGCGTTCCACACCGCGACCAGGCGGCTCGGCGCCATGTCGACCAGCGGAACCGCGGTCAGGTTCTCGGGCAGGGCGTGTCCGAGTGGGGCCAGGCCGACCGTGCTGTTCCAGAGCACGGCCTGCAGGCATTCCTGGACGACGCGCACCACCGGGCCCTCACGCGGCCTGCCGCCGTTCCAGTACGACTGCCAGATCGGGTCGGTGCCCCGCGGGAACTGGAACCAGCGGCGGTCGGCCAGGTCGGCCGGCTTCAGGCGGTCGCGACGGGCCAGCGGATCGTCGGCGCGCAGTACCGCACCGACCGGATCGCTGCGCAGCTCACGCACCGTCAGCGCGGTGTCGTCGAACGGCGCACGGGTCAGGGCGACGTCGACCAGTCCGGCGCGCAGCCCGCAGGTCGGGTCGGTCAGGTCGGTGTCGCGGATGTGGATGTCGACGCCCGGGTGGGTCCGGCGGAAGGCGGCCGCCAGCTTGGCGATGCCGGGGTCGGTGCCGTCGCTCAGGATGCCGATGGTGAGGGTCGCGGTGCCGGCCGCCGCGGTCACCCGGACACGGACGCGGTCGGCCTGGTCGAGCAGGGCCCGCGCTTCGTCGAGCAGCACCTGGCCTACCGGGGTGAGCGTGACGCCGGCAGGCGAGCGCGTGAACAGCAGGGCACCGGTCTCGGTCTCCAGCTGCTTGATCGCCCGGCTCAGCGGCGGCTGGCTCATGTGCAGCCGGGCGGCGGCCCGGCCGAAGTGGAGTTCCTCGGCGACCGCCACGAAGTAGCGCAGGGTACGTAGCTCCACGCTGCAACGATACCCACTGGGTATCGCCCTCGCGGAACAGGTCTTGGACACCGGCGGCCCCCTGGCGGTGCACTCGGAACATGACCGACGAAGCGAAGACCAGTGAAGAAGCGAAGACCAGTGACATGGCAAAGACCAGTGAAGAGCGGGCCGTCCCCGCCGTGTCGGTGGTCGGCCCCGACGACGGTGAGATGATCGTCATCGGCACCACGCGGATGCGCGTCCTCGAGGACGGCAGCCACACCGGGCACCGCCTGGGGATCACCGAGTCCGTCCTCGCCCCGCACACCCCCGGACCGCCGCAGCACCGCCACACCCGGCACGACGAGGGCTTCTACATCATCTCCGGCACGGTGCGGTTCACCGTCGGGGACAAGGACCACGAAGCGACCGCGGGGACACTCGTGGTGGTCCCGCCCGGTGCCCCGCACACCTTCGCCAACGTGACCGACCAACCCGCCGTGATGCTCAGCATGTTCACCCCCGACCTGTACGTTCAGTACTTCCGTGACCTCCAGAACATGACCGCCGACGACAGGCCGCTGACACCCGAGGCGAGCATCGACACCATGAGCCGCTACGCCACCGAGCCCGCTACCGACTTCGCCTGAACCCGGCGGGCCGCCACCGCCCGACTGCCCGCCACTGGGCCGGCGCAGCCAAGGCGCTCCCACCGAGGCGATGAGTTTCGCCTCGCCGCGTCGTCTGCAGGGTGGGAACGTGGGGCAGGTCTTCCGGGTGGACATGTGTCACGTCAGCCATCCCAACGGTGACTACCAGGTGGCCAACAAGGTCCAGGTGCTCGACCTGGCCGAGCTTGTGTCGCCCGGTAGGTGATGCCGCCAGCCCAAGGTCAGCCGGGCCGACCGCGCCACTCGCTGCGTCCGCTCTATCGGGCCCGAGGGTGGCGGAGTTGGCTGCGCGCGTCGCGGGCACGCACCGAGTCGCATGGTGCATACAACCAGCTTCGGGTCCGGAGTGTCCTCTGAGGTGAACATGGCCTGTCGACCGAAGGAAGCCCCCATGACGCACCTGAGACGCCTTGATCTCCGCAGGGCCCGTAACGCTCCAAGTGCCCGCGGTGTACGGGGTGTTCGCGCCACGGCTCCGCTGGCGGCCGCGCTCCTGGTGGCCGGGGGCCTGGCCGCCTGGTCGCTCGCTCCCCAGGAGGCGTACGCGGCGACCGGGCACGCGGCGCCCGCGGACGACTTCAACGGCGACGGCTATGCGGACCTCGTCTCCGGTGCCCCCGGCGCCACCGTCTCCCACAAGGCCCAGGCGGGCTACGTGGCGGTGACGTACGGCTCGGCGAAGGGGCTCGTGCCGTCCCACAAGAAGCTGGTGAGCCGTTCGACGAGCGGCGTGCCGGGATCGGCCGCCGCCAGGTAGCGTTTCGGCGAGACCTTCAGCAAGGGCGACCTGGACGGCGACGGCTACAGCGACCTGGTCATCGGTACGGGAAGGGCATCGTCGGGCAGTGTGATCCTGTGGGGCTCGCCGTCCGGCCTGACCGGCGGCACACCGATCGCCACGTACGGACAGGCGCCGCAGGTGGGGGACTTCAACGGCGACGGCAAGGCTGACCTGGCCCTCTTCGGCGACCCCGGCAGCTACGGTGACGACCCCATGGCGCAGGCCGCGAACCTGTGGAAGGGCCCGATCTCGCGGACGGGATCGCCCGCCGCGCGGCTCAACTTCCTCGACAGGTCCCAGTGGTTCGGTTACGACGACGACGCGCCGGGCGCGGAGTGCGCCAAGAACGACAGCTGCATCAGCGGCCCCCACTCGATCAGTGGCCCCGTCGTCGCCAAGGCCACCGGCGACGTCAACGGCGACCACCGCCAGGACATCGTGATCTGGAACTACGCCGGTGACGGCGAGTGGGGCAGCAAGGTCCTGCTCGGCGGTGGT
Source organism: Streptomyces sp. NPDC001219 (assembly GCF_053597915.1). Classification (NCBI taxonomy): domain Bacteria; kingdom Bacillati; phylum Actinomycetota; class Actinomycetes; order Kitasatosporales; family Streptomycetaceae; genus Streptomyces; species Streptomyces sp. NPDC001219. The sequence goes on from NZ_JBSFJF010000043.1 coordinate 56,900, forward strand.
GCGGGGTTCAAGCAGGCCGCCGCACCCGGCGTCCGGGGCGCCATCGGCGTGGGCGACGTGGACGGCGACGGATATGGCGACGTGGTGGCCGGCGACAACGAGGAGACCGGCAAGGTCACGGTCGCGTACGGCACGCCCTCCGGCCCTTCCGCCACCCGCAAGCAGACCTTCGACCAGAGTCTGCCCGGCTTCCACGGCGCCCAGGAGAGCGGCGACCGGCTCGGCTCCTGCGTCTCGGTCGCCGATGTGACCGGCGACGGCCGCGCGGAGATCGCGCTCGGGATCAGTGGGGAGGACTTCAGCGGCCTCACCGACGCGGGCGCGGTCGCGCTGCTGCACGGCACCGCGTCGGGGGTCACCGGTGCGGGCAGCCAGGTCCTGCACCAGAACACACCCGGCGTGCCCGGGGTCGCGGAGAAGAAGGACGCCTTCGGGGCGGCCTGCGGCCTCCTCGACGTCAACGGTGACGGTCACCGTGATCTCGCCGTGTCGTCGACCGCGGAGAACGGGTCGTCCGGCGCGGTGTGGTCCCTGCGGGGTTCCGGCAGCGGTCTGACGACGAAGGGTGCGACGGCGTTCGGCCCCGGCGACATCGGGGGCCCTGCCACCAAGGCGGAGTTCGGCGCCTTCCTGCGCTGAGAGTGGCGTCTGATCCCACCCGAGTTCCCTGATCTCTGCGTAACGTCCGTGCACCTGGTACCGGGTGCACGGACGTTTTGCGTTCGCCGTCGCGGCCATCACCCCTTCACCCCAGAAGCAAGTGTTACACCTCATCACTATCGGAAGTGTCCCTAATAAACCCTGCGCCATCCTCTTGACCGGCGACGTCAACGCGCCGCAAGCTAAGGGCAGTTCGCGGTTACAGCCTCTAACTATAGTGTTGGTGCATAGCTGAGCTGTACCGGCCCGCGCCCTTCAAGGAGAGCCGTCATGAGCAGAGTGATGAGACAACTTCGGCGGACACTCACCGCCCTGCTGACAGCCGGGGTGGTGCTGGCCACGCCGGTGGTCGCCACCCCGGCCGTCGCCGCGCCCGGCCATACCGATCCCGCCCCCGATTCCGCTCCTCAGGCCCCGACCGGCCACATCAAGTGGCACCCCTGCACCGACGCCGGGTTCCCGGGCATGCAGTGCGGCACGATGCGGGTACCGGTGGACTGGTCCAAGCCGCGAGCCGCGCAGCTCGACCTGGCCCTGGTCCGTCGTAAGGCCGATGACCCGGCACACCGCCAGGGCACCCTGCTCCTCAACGACGGAGCCGGCGGCTCCTCGATCGAGCAGCTGAGGCTGGCGACACGCAACGGCTTTCCCGACATCGCCGGTGCCATGACCCGGCGGTTCGACATCGTTGCGGTCGACCCACGCGGGGTGGGCCACAGCACCCCCATCCGCTGCTCCGAGCCGCTCAAGCCCGCCGGGGTCAGCTACTTCCCGAAGAACCGGGCCGCGTTCGTGAAACTCGTGGCCCACAACCGCACCTTCGCCAGGGACTGCCTGCGCCGCAACGGCCCGCTGGTGGCCCATGTCGACCTGACCAGCACGGCCCGTGACATCGAAGCGGTCCGCACCGGGCTCGGCGTCCGCCGGCTCAACTGGTACGGCATCCACTACAGCACCCTGCTCGGACGCACCTACGCCGCCCTCTTTCCCGGCCGGCTGCGCACGATGACCCTCGACACCGCGCTGGACGACACCACTTCGCCCCTCACCCGGATCGTCAAGGAGACGGCCGGCGCCGAAGAAGCCTTCAACCGTTTCGCCGCCTGGTGCGCCAAGTCGGAGCAGTGTGCTCTGAAGGGACATGACGTCGCCGCCGAGTACGACGCCCTCGTCGCCCGTGCGGACCGCACCCCCGTCCCCGTCGCCGGTGGCACACACCGCCCGCTGACCGGTGAGGACATCCGCGGTGCCACCCAGGACTACCTGAACATCAGGAGCGTCACCTGGCCCGCCCTGGCCAAGGCCATCGTCAAGGCGTAGGCGGGCGACGCGACCGACTTCACCGTCGACCCCGATGGCACCCTCGACCCGGTGCAGGTCCTGGTGCCCGCCTGCCTGGACAACGCCCGTCCGGTCCGCACCTTCGAACAGGCCGACCGACTGCGCAAGTCGCTCGCCGTACGCGCACCGCACCTCGGCGGCGCGGTGCGCTCCTGGACCGCGCTCGCCGGGTGCCTCGGGTGGCCGGTCCCCGCCAAGCCCGTGCAGGCCGGCCGCCTGATCTCCGGAGCACCGCCCGCCCTGGTCATCCAGTCCACGCACCAGGCCCTGGCTCCCCACGCGGGGGGCTCCGCCATGGCGGCCCAGCTGCCCGGCAGTGTCGTACTCAGCCGCGAGGGCGATGACTACAGCATGTTCCTGCTGTCCCCGTGCGTCCGCGCCGCGACCAACCGCTACCTGACCGACCGCGTCCTGCCCGCCCCGGGCACCACCTGCACCAACTGAACCCCGGGTACCCTCCACCCCCAGCGGAGTACGCCCGCGCGAACGAGCCCCTACCCGCGGGCCACTTAGACAGCCTGCGCATCGGCCCCGCCCGGACATCCGAGTGATGTCCGGGCGGGGCCGTCCGCGTGCCGGCTCAGCAATTGTGAACGAAATGCTGCGCGCGCATGGCGGGAGAATCAGAAAGTGAGACAAGGGCTGTTGGCGCATTGACTTGGCTGATTATCGCTGCCAGCCTCCCGAGTGTGAGTTACTCGGAGAACTTCACCGCACGCCTGCACGTCGACCTTCGACGCCAGGCCAGTGCCATCTGTGCCGCCGGCCGCTAGAGCTGCCCGACAGCGTCAGCTCCTGAGCGACGCCTGATCCCTGCGCACTTTCCTCCCTGGGATTTCCTCGTCGCCCGGTGATTCTCGCCGCATTCCCACGCAGGTCCATGCGGGTCACAGGTAATGCGCCCGCAGGTCCACCTGGAATCCGCCGGGTTCGGTGCGCGTGCCGGCTCCTTCCGCTTCGGCATCCGCATTTCCCTTTCGGTTTTCGCCCGCGTCCGTACCACACCGCCGTACGCGTTCCACCGCGCTTCACCCACCACTCCGACAGGACTTCCATGAGCACGCTGAGTACCCCATCGAGCCGACGACAGTTCCTCACCCTGCTGGGTCTTTCGGCGGTCGCGGTCAGCTGCGGCTCCGGGGGTGGCGGTGCGGCCGCGGCCAAGGACCAGACCAGGACCCTGCGATACCAGGGGTGGGCGGGAGCCGTCATCCTGCCCGAACTCGCCCAGGATCTCGGCTTTCTGGAGGACGTGAAGCTGAAGTGGGTCGGGAACACGATCAGCGGGCCGCAGGACATCCAGTCGGCGGCGACCGGGCAGGTCGACTTCGGCGGTGCGTTCAACGGGGCGGTCGTCAAACTCGCTGCCAGAAAGGCCCCCATCACAGCGGTCATCAGTTACTACGGCGTCGACAAGGCCGCGTACAACGGCTTCTACGTGCTCAAGGGCAGCCCGGTCCACTCGGCCCGTGACCTGATAGGCAAGAAGGTCGGGATGAACACGCTCGGTGCGCACTCCGAGGCGATGCTCGATATCTACCTGCAACGCCACGGTCTGTCGCAGGCGGACATCAAGAAGGCCGAGCCTTTGGTGGTGCCCCCGGTCAACACCGAGCAGTCGCTGCGGCAGAAGCAGATCCAGGTGGGCGTCCTCGGCGACATCCTGCGCGACAAGGCCCTGCGGACCGGCGGCGTCAGGCCGCTGTTCACCGACTACGAGCTGCTCGGCAACTTCTCCGCCGGTACGTATGTGCTCAACGACCGGTTCCTGAAGGAGAACCCCGACACCGCGCGCACCTTTGTCACCGGCGTCGCGCGTGCCATCGAGTGGGCCCGCGCCACACCACGCGAGGAGGTCATCGCCCGCCAGATCGAGATCGTCAAGAAGCGTGGCCGGAACGAGGGCACCGCCCCGCTGAAGTACTGGAAGTCCTTCGGCGTCGCCGAGACGGCCGGGCGCATCACCGACAAGGAGTTCCAGCTGTGGATCGACTGGCTCAGCAAGCGCGGTGACATCGAGAAGGGCCAGGTCAAGGCGTCGGATCTCTACACCAACGAGTTCAACGCGTACCGCGGAAAGGGCAACCGGAAGGACAACCGGAAGGACGCGTCCTCCGCGGCCGGGAAGACCTCGAAGAACGGGAGCTGAACCCATGCCGGAATCCATCACACCCAAGATCGAGTTCGAGCAGGTGTGCAAGACCTTTCCCGTCAAGGAGGGGAGGAGCCAGGGACGCGGACCGGCCCAGGGGGACGGGGAGTTCACCGCCCTGGACGGTGTTGACCTGCGGATCGACGCGGGGGAGTTCGTCGTCGTGGTCGGTCCCAGCGGATGCGGCAAGTCCACGCTCCTGGACCTGCTGGGCGGGCTCGCCCGGCCAAGCGCCGGACGCATCCTCCTGGACGGGGAACCGGTGACCGGGCCCGGTCTGGACCGCGGCATCGTCTTCCAGCAGTACGCCCTGCTGCCCTGGCGCACCGCCCTGGGCAACGTCGAGTTCGGCCTGGAGACGACCGGCGTGCCACGGCGTGAGCGCGCCGCCCGTGCCCGCGAGTACCTGGACCTCGTCGGGCTCTCCGGATTCGAGAACCGCCACCCGCACGAGCTGTCCGGCGGTATGCGCCAGCGCGTGGCCATCGCCCGCTCGCTCGCCTACGACCCCGACGTCCTGCTGATGGACGAACCGTTCGCCGCACTGGACGCCCAGACCAGGGAGTCGCTCCAGGACGAGTTGCTGCGCATCTGGCAGCGCACCGGAAAGACCGTCGTCTTCATCACCCACGGCATCGAGGAGGCCGTCTACCTGGGGCAACGAGTGGCCGTCATGACCTCCAGGCCCGGTCGCATCAAGCAGGTCGTGCCGATCGGGTTCGGCTCCCGCACGGCAACGGACGACCTGCGGTCCAGCCCCGGGTTCGCACGGTACCGACACGAGATCTGGACGCTTCTGCACGACGAGGTGACCAGGGCCCAACTGCTGGAGAAGGAGGAGGTCTCCGTATGAGCCTCGTAAGCGGTTCGACCACGCGTCGCAAGGCCCCGGAGGAACGCTCCGCGTCGGCCACCGGCACACCGTCGGAGTCCACCGGCACACCGTCGGCGTCCATCGACGAGCCCGCGGGTGCCCTGCCCCTCGCGCTGAGCAGGCCGCGGCTCCACCGCCCTCCGGTGCTGCCGCGCATCCTGCGCGCGGCACTGACCGGCGCCACCAAGTCGGCAGCGATCGTCGCCCTGCTGCTCGTGTGGGAGCTGGCGCCCCGCTTCGGCCTGGTGGACCGGACCTTCCTGCCGCCGTTCAGCGAGGTCGCCCAGGCAGGGTGGGAACTGGTGGCCAACGGTCAGCTCGCCGACAACGCCCAGGCGAGCCTGGTGCGTTCGTTCAGCGGCTTCGGCATAGCCGTCGCCGTCTCCGTACCGCTGGGCCTGCTCATCGGCTGGTACCGGCCCGTCGCCGATCTCCTCAACCCGCTGCTGCAGGTCTTCCTCAACACCGCCGCCCTGGCCCTGCTGCCGGTGTTCGTGCTGCTCCTCGGCATCGGCGAGGCGTCGAAGATCTCCATCGTGGTGTACGCCTGCGCCTGGCCGATCCTGTTCAACACCATCAGCGCGGTGCGCACCGTCGACCCCACCCTGCTGAGGCTGGCGAAGTCCATGGACCTGTCCGCCCCGCGGCTGTTCCAGAAGGTGATCCTGCCGGCCTCGGTCCCGACGATCTTCACCGGCATCCGGCTGGCCGGGGCGGTGTCCATCGTGGTCCTCGTCGCCGCCGAGATGGTCGGCGCGAAAGCCGGTCTCGGCTACCTCATCAACGCGTCCCAGTACAACTTCGCCATTCCGCAGATGTACGCGGGCATCGTCACCATCTCCGTCATCGGCGTGGCCTTCAACCAGCTGCTGGTCGCCGTGGAGAAACGGCTCAGCTCGTGGCGCGTCCCCGCGACGGGCTGACGTCCGCAGGCACGTCGCCCCGCAGACGCATCCCCTGCCCCTCACCTCCTGAGATTGCCGGAAACCCTGAAAGGAACACACACATGAGCACCAGCACAGGCTTCGACATCCGCCGGATCGGCGGACGCATCGGCGCCGAGATCGTCGGCGCCGACCTCTCCACCGACCTCGACCCGGCGCTCGTCGCCGAGATCAACGCGGCGCTGCTGGAACACAAGGCCCTGGTCTTCCGCGGCCAGCAGCTGGACGACGCGGGACAGCTGCGCTTCGCCTCCCTCTTCGGCGAACTCACCACCGCCCACCCCACCGTCCCGTCCGTCGACGGGCAGCCCAACGTCCTGCCCGTCGACGGGGACGAGGGCATCCGCGCCAACCACTGGCACACCGACGTGACCTTCGTCCGCACACCCCCGAAGGCGTCGACCCTGCGCAGCATCGTCGTCCCGCCCTACGGCGGCAACACACTGATCGCCAACTCGGCCGCGGCCTACCAGGACCTGCCCCAGCCGCTGCGCGAGCTGGCGGACAAGCTGTGGGCGGTGCACACCAACGCCTACGACTACGCCGCCCCGAAGACCGCCAAGGCGGCCGAGCACCGCAAGCGGTTCGTCTCGCGCACGTACCGCACCGCCCACCCGGTGGTTCGCGTGCACCCCGAGACGGGGGAGCGCGGCCTGTACATCGGCGGCTTCGCGCAGACCATCGAGGGTCTCGGCCCGTCGGAGTCCCGGGACCTGCTGCGCATCTTCCAGTCGTACGTGACGCGGCCGGAGAACATCCTCCGGGTGAGCTGGACGCCCGGTGACCTCGTCCTGTTCGACAACCGCATCACCCAGCACTACGCCCCCGACGACTACGGCGACCTCCCGCGCCTGCTGCACCGCGTCACCGTCGCCGGCGACGCCCCGGTGGGCATCGCCGGCACCTCCAGCCGCGCCCTCGAAGGCGGCGACACCGACCACTACACCCCGGCCGTGGCCTGACACCCAAGGGGCAGGCGGGCCGAGACAAGGGCACCTGGTCGGGAAGCTTCCCTGGTCAGGTGCCCTTCAGCTGCCTGACCTCAGACAGCTCAGCAGCTCAACTCCGTGGCTGACAACCGACATTCGATGACAGGATGTCCGTCGGGGAACGGCTCGGCCGAGGCGCGGGGGCATGCGTGGGACGCACGGCAGGTGAGGCGCTGGACGAGGTGGCGTGGGAGCGGCTGGAGTCGACACTCGGGCACGGCCCGGCGGCCGAACTGCGAGGCGCGTTGCGGGGGTTGGCGAGCAAAGGCGCGGCGGCTACCGAGAAGGACTGCGACCCGCTGTTCGCATGCGTGGTGTTGGGCACCGGACGGGTGCCCCCCGTGGCGACCGCCGCGCTGCCACTCGTCGTCGCTCTCGCCGCCGATCCGGACATGGGCGCCCGGGCCAGGCTCGTTCAACTACTGACGGGCCTGGCCGAGGAGGCGGCCGAAGTCGGCGAGGAGCGCGTGGACCCGGGGTGGCACGAGGCATGGCGGCGCCATCGGACCAGGCTCCTGCTGCTGCTCGCTGACCCCCTGCCCGAGGTACGAAGAGAGGCCCTGCCCCTCGCGGAGGGTGTCGGCATGCTGCTGGAGCGGTGGCAGGCCGAGACGGACCCGGCGGTGCGGCTGCCCGTGCTGCTCGCGCTGGGAACCGCCGCGGCGGAGTCGGACGAAGCCGGGGCGGTGGAACGGGTACGAGGAGTCGTGACCGAGGCGCTGCGGACCGGCGATCCCGTCATGCGGGTCGCGGCCGTGCACGCCTGGGCCGCGTTCGACCCCCTGGCGCCGTCCCGTGAGCAGGATCTGCTGGTCGAGGCCCTGTCCGACCCGGCCGTGCGCCCACGGTTCGAGGCGCTCTGGCACGTGCCGGACGCCGACGGTCCCCTCACCCGCGAGGACGTCCTCTCCTGGACGGCCGGCCTCCTCAAGGACGCGCCGCAGACGGCACTCTCCCTCGTCGTCCGGCTCGTCGACGCGGCACGCGGAACCGGCGACACCCTGCTGTGCCGGGCCGCGCTGGACGAGGGGTGGCGGCTGCTGGTGGTGCTGCCCTCCGCGGCATCCGAGCTGCTGCCGCGCGCGGGCGCACTGCTGGCCGACCCGGACGACGGCGTACGGTACCGGGCGGCCCACCTGCTCGCGGCGCTGGGTGCGCGGGCGGCCGGGTACGCCGGCGAACTGGCCGCGCTCCTCGACGACATGGGCGAGGACGAGTACTTCGAGGGCACCGTCGGCGACCATGCCCGCTGGGCGCTGACCCGCATGGATGACCAGCGCGCCCTGCCGGGCCTGGTCGAGCGGCTGTACGCGCCGTACCGGGACCGGTACGGCCGCGGATACGGCCTGGGCGACCCGCACCTTCCGGAGGTCGAAGACGTGCTGACCCCACTGGGCGCGCACGCGGAGGGGCTCCTGCCCGCGGTGCGGCAGGTGCTCCGCGACGACGGCAAGGGCGGCGCGCTGACCTGCCCCTTCCTGCGCGTACTCCAGGCGTGGGGACCGGCCGCTGCACCCGCGCTGCCGGAGGTGGTGGCCCTGCTCGACGACGCCCGGTACGCGTCGTACGCACTCGACACCCTGGTGGCGATGGGACCGGCAGCGGCCTCCGCCCTACCCGCCGTGCGCCGGTGCACGGACCTCGACTTCCCTGTCGACTCCCGGCAGGTGGCGTGGGCCGCCTGGCGGCTCGGCGGGGACGGACGGGAGACGGCACTGCGGCACATCGGTGAGGCGGTGCTGACGGAGGAAAACCCGTCCTACGCCATCGAGCTCCTGGGCGACTTCGGCCCGGCGGCCGCGCCCTACGCGAGCCGGGTACGGCAGCTCGTCGAGCACGGTGACGCCTGGCTGCGGCCACGGGCCGCGGTCGCCCTCTGGTCGATCACGGGCGATCCGCAGCCGAGCGCGCCCGTCCTGGAGGAAGACCTCGCTCCGGTCGCCCACGGCGCCGACACCTACGGCGGCTTCCTCTACGCCCTGCGCGCCCTCGCCCGTATCGGCACCCTCTCCTCCGAGGCCCGGGCGGCCCTGCTCCGGGTGCGGGAGTTCGACCGGCCGCTGGCGACGTACCGTGACTACCGGGCGATCCTCCAGGACGAAACGATCCGGACCGCGATCGACGACGTCCTCGCTCTGCCCTGACGCCCCGGTAGGTACGGTCCGCTGTCGAGCAGCCGTGGGGACTGCCGCGCCTCAGCCGCCTTTCCGCGCGCTCCTGCATCTCGCGAATGACGGGCTCCTATTCCCAAAGGCATAGCCGCGGCCCGCGTCGGTCAGAATTCTGCTGCTTGCGCCGCCACCTGCGCCCGGAATATCGGCGGGAAGGCGATACCTGAGGCGTAGGCCATCCGGCAGATACGGCGTTCGCTGTGCGGAGGAACTGCTGAATGGGCCGGTACATCAACTCGCGGACACCCGCGGAAGTTACCGGGAAGTCCGGGGAACCTCCGGTGAGCATTGACGGTCTCTCCATTTGCCGAAGAGGGGAATTCCTCGTACCGCACTCTTCAGGCGAGTTCGGGAAAGGGCTGGCTGACACATCGGCCATCCGGCGCAAGGAAGGAAGAAGAGAAGTCACAGGACAGAACACGCTCGGCCCGCTGGGCCCGCACGTCCCGCCGTACGGCACCGGCAGGGGGAGCCCGGCGGGTGGCCCTCGTTGCCGTGACCGCGCTCATCGCGGTCCCGCTCGCCGGCGCCCACGCCACGGCCTGGGCCGCCGACGACAAGACCCCCTTCTACAAGAGCGACCAGGAGGTCATCGACTACATCAGCACCTTCGCGCCCCTCAATGACACCGCGGCCATCCAGGGCTACCCGGTCACCGGTCAGGACACCAAGGAGATCACGCTCGACGACGTGAAGAAGACGGGTTACTCCCCCGACCAGGCGGTCAAGGATGCCCAGAATTTGCTGCAGGGCTTCGGCTCCACACCAGGTGCCCAGAATTTCGGCACGGAAGAACGCGGGAGCAGCAAGGAGGACAAGGACCCCGGCTGGCTGGGTAACTGGGATGCGAAGTCCATATGCGGCCGGCCCAGTGATCAGCTCGCGAAAGAGAACCACAAACTGACCTGTGGCTTCGTGGGAAAGATCGACCAGAAATACCCGGTGATGAAGACCACGGACAGGGTCCCCGGGGGAACGCATATCACCTATGTGACCCAGGCCAGCATCGGTAAGGAGGACAAGGAGGTCAGCGGTTGGAAGGCGGGCGGCAAGATCACCTTCACCGCCTCGCCGGAAAACCAGGGGGGGCAGCGCCGAGGGTAGCTTCGAGTACAACCAGTCGACCGAAACCACGAAGAAGTGGACGGCCATGGCCGAGCAGCGCAGGGACTTCCCCGTCCCGGAGGGAATGGCCGGTGCCACGTTCCAGGCGCATGCGAACGCCGGGTGGTACACGGGATACATCGTCCAGAAGGTCGACGACACCGATGCGAAGTCGGAAAAGATCGTCACGATTCCCGCCCGCGTGCTCATCCAGGCGCCGACGGACGACGTTCCCCTCACCTGGGTCGGGCGCCAGACCTGAGGACTGTCCCGTAGCTGCCGGCCAGGGAGCCTGCCCCGGGAGGACCGGGTCCTGCTGGGGCAGGCCCTCGTGGTCCAGGGCAGTCCGCGTGGCGGGTCTCGGCGGCGTGCGGCGTCGCTGTGCAGTCCCTCCGAATCGCTGTGCGGTCCCTCCGAACGGTGACCGGTGGATCATCCAGGCTCAGCCGGCTGACCCCGCTCGCCGTCAGGCGGCTCCGGAGAGGCGCACAGGCTCACGGCGAGGGCGGCGATGTCGTCGTCGAGGCGTCCTTTGCTGTGGTGGAGGAGGCCGTGGTGAAGAGCGTTGATCAGTTCGCCGGGCCGTCCCGGGGGCTGCCGGTGCAGCCACGTCGCCAGCGGGAAGAAGTCGCCGTCGCGGTCGCGGGCCTCGGCGACACCGTCGGTATAGAGGAGCAGCAAGTCGCCAGAGGCGAAGTCGAAGACGTCGATGCTGTAGTCATCACCGATCAGCGCCGCGAGGTTGAGGAGCGGTGAGGGGGCGGTGGGCTCCAGGGCGCGGACCTCCCCGTGGTTCAGGAGCAGCGGCGGGGGATGCCCGCAGTTGAGGATGCCGATCGTGCCGCCCTCGTGGGGGATCTCGGCGAGAAGGGCGGTGGTGAAGCGCTCCATCGTGCCCTCGGGGGGAAAGGCGGCGTTGTAACGGGTGCTGCTGGCCTCCAGGCGGCGGGCGATGCTGACCAGGTCGGCCTCGTCGTAGGCGGCCTCCCGGAAGCAGTTGACCATCGCCGCGGCCGTGCCCACCGCCGGCAGGCCCTTGCCCCGCACATCGCCGATGAGCAGCCGCACCCCGTACTCCGTGTCGACGGCCTCGTAGAAGTCGCCGCCGATACTGGCCTCCGCAGCGGCTGCGAGATACAGCCCCTCGATCTCGATGCCTCCGAAGCGGCGCGGCATCGGGCTCAGGACCACCTGCTGCGCCGTGTCGGCGACCAGCCGGACGTGGAACAGGGTCTGCTCCCGCCGGAGCCGGACATGGCTTCCGTACGCGGCCGCCACGGTGACCGCGACGACCCCCGCCGCCGTCCACCACGTCCCCAGGTCGGGGAAGACGATGCCGAGCCCGATCATGAGAAGAAGGCAGACCGTCCCCAGCAGGACGGTGGGGAGTACGGGCCACATGGCGGCAGCGAGGGCCGGCGCCGCGGGCAGGAGCCGGCTGAAAGCCAGTTCCGGGGGAGTGGCGTATGCCAGGCCGGCGATGACCACGGTCAGGATCACCGGAGACAGCAGAGTGAGGGGCCCCCGGCCGTGGCGACGACGGAGGCGCAGCCGTCCAGGTCTGATCACACTTCGTAGGATATCTACGCAGAGCCGGACATAGCGTACTGGCCGGTCGGAGTCGGCCGGCTGCGCCCGGACGGTGCACCCTGCTGGGCGATGGCGCCGCGGCCCGGCAGGGTCGGTCTCCTCGTCTCCCCGCGCGTGGCCTGGACGGGGTGCGCGCCGGTGACGCGCTCACCGGGCTCTCCCGGCTGTCCGGAGCAGGTCTCCGACGTCGTGGCAGGTAGCGGCGAGGCACGGGAAGCCGGCCACGAGATTGCCGACGGGTGTCTTCGTGAGCAGGTGAAAATTGGGGTGAGATCGGTGCGATGATGCGAAAGACTCGGGCCCGACCGACGAGTTTTTCCAGGCGTGCCGGTCTCTCCTTACGATCACCGCCCATGTTCGTGCCGACAGCCCCTGGCTGCGAGGCGACTGCGACCAGGAACCCCAGCGAGGTGCTGCCATGTCAGCTGCGATTCAAGAACGACCGGCCGTGCAGGCGGGCCGAATACCGACCGTGGTGCGGCTGCTGGTGCTGGCCACCTTCGTGGTGATCCTGAACGAGACGATCCTGATCAACGCCATCCCGCGGCTGATGGACTCGTTGCACATCACCCAGCAGTCGGCGCAGTGGGTGTCCACCGCGTTCATGCTGACCATGGCCGCCGTGATTCCGGTCACCGGCTGGTTCCTGCAGCGGGTCACCACCCGGCAGGCCTACGCCATCGCGATGGGCGTGTTCCTTGCGGGAACCGCCCTGTCAGCCATCGCGCCCTCCTTCGAGGTGCTGCTGCTCGGCCGGATCGTGCAGGCCGCGGGCACCGCCGTGATGATGCCCCTGCTGATGACCACGCTGATGATCGTGGTGCCCGAGCAGGACCGCGGGCGAGTGATGGGCAACGTCACCCTGGCGATCTCGGTGGCGCCCGCGCTCGGCCCCGCCGTGGCCGGGCTGATCCTGCAGGCCGGCTCCTGGCGGCTGCTGTTCGTGGTCGTCCTGCCGATCGCGGCTCTGGTGACCTTCTTCGGGCTGCGCAAGATGGACAACATCGGCGAGCCGCAGGTGAGCTCCATCGACTGGTTCAGCGTGTCCGTGGCGGCGCTCGGCTTCGGCGGCCTGGTGTACGGGCTGAGCCTCTTCGGCGAGACCGGCGGCAGCGTCGGGCCCGGCATCGGCATCGTCACCGCCGGGGTCGCGGCCATCGCGCTCTTCGTGATCCGCCAGCTCAAGCTGCAGCGCACCGGTACACCTCTGATGGACCTGCGCATCCTCGGACACCGCACTTACAGCCTCTCCCTGGCCCTCATCTCCATCGGCTTCCTGGCGATGCTCGGGGCGATGATCCTGCTGCCGCTCTACCTGCAGAACATCCGCGGGCTCAGCCCGCTGGAGACCGGCCTGCTGGTCATGCCGGGTGGTCTGGCCATGGGCCTGCTCGGACCGACCGTGGGAAAGGTGTTCGACCGGTTCGGCAGCCGGCCGCTGGTACTGCCCGGTTCGATCGGCATGGTGCTCTCCCTCGGCGGTTTCACCCAGGTCTCGATGACGATGCCGTTCTGGCAGGTGCTGGGACTGCACGCGCTGCTGATGGTGAGCCTGGCGGCGACGTTCACCCCTGTCTTCACCCTCGGCATGGGCGCGCTTCCCCCGCACCTGTACTCGCACGGCAGCTCGATGCTCGGGACCTTGCAGCAGGTCGCCGCGGCGTTCGGGACCGCACTCGTGGTGACCGTGATGACCGCGCGCAGCGGGCACCTGGTCGCCGAAGGTGTTGCCCCCGCACCCGCGGAGCTGAGCGGGATGAAGCTGGCCTTCGCCATCGCCGCCGCGCTCACCGCGGTGACCATCGTCGTCGCCGCGAGCCTGCCGCGCCGGATCGCCGCCGATGACACTGACACTGACGCCCAGGCCCCCGACAGCGCCGTGGACCAGCCGACCGGCTCTTGAGGGCTGGGCGGAGCGAACCGTCTGCGTCGGCCCCCTCCGGGTCGTCGATGCCGAAAGCTCGGGGCGTCGCGGTCACTGGCCGGCCCCGAACCGTGCGGGGGGGGGGGGGGGGGGGGGGGCGGGGCGCGGGCGG